>JAFEGF010000055.1 GCA_018240225.1 Verrucomicrobiota bacterium | reverse complement strand
TTCGTATATTACCCCCAACAAACGGACGCAAAATTTGCGAAAAATTCTCAAAAAATCGACGAAACCTAAATCCGTTAACAGTCACTTAGGGTTAGTTGTAAAATTCCTGTGTTTACTTGTCTATAATTTTTAACTTGGGAGCCAGGCGAACAAGCGCATGAAGACCGGGTTTAGAATTTACTTGTATATAAAAAAAATAGAACTCTTTTACAATGCAGGGTAGGACGTCAACCTGAAAGAATAGGGCATTGTATGCAATTCACTAAAGAATCGATTTTTGTCGCCAGCATTCGAAGCTTTTGCACTTCCTTTGCTACGATCTTAGGACTATTGATCGGCCTCATCCTCATTTTTATGGGACTGATGATGATGTCCGGACCGAACATTGTACCTGAAAAAAGCGATTTGACCATTGCTGCAGACGCCAATGGAAACCGCGACCTTCTTCCTCATACAGCCCCGGTTGTCTTAAAATTGAACATCACAGGAGTGATCGGCCAAGGAGAACTCACTGCTGAAAAATTCAGCAATTTGCTCCTCGATTCCCGTGAAGGGCTGTTGGCCAACAATCGCGTCAAAGCGATCTTTCTGTACATCGACTCCCCAGGCGGAACGGTCACTGATTCAGTTGCGATCTACCAAAATCTAAAAGCTTACAAGGAAAAGTACAAAGTTCCTATTTATGCGTTTGTCGATGGGATGTGCGCCTCCGGCGGGATGTATATCGCCTGTTCCGCTGACAAGATCTATGCCTCCTCGTCCAGCGTCATTGGATCTGTCGGCGTTATTTTAGGGCCGACTTTCAACTTTTCCGGCCTCATGGAGCGCTACGGCGTCCAGTCTTTGACCCTTACCCAAGGTAAAGACAAAGACATGCTCAACCCGTTCCGTCCTTGGATGCCGGGCGAAGACGCCTCTTTGCGCAATGTGACCTCAGTCCTCTATGGCGAATTTGTGGACACGGTCATCGCTGCCCGTCCGCACATTGACAAAGAGAAGCTTATCAATGATTATGGCGCCCAAGTCTACGTTTCCCCAACTGCTCAGGAACTCGGCTACATCGATGTCGCGAACTCCGATTACAATGTTGCGTTGAAGGATTTAACAAAAGCCGCCCAGATTCCCGAAGACCAATTTTACCAAGTGGTCCATCTTTCTCCGCCGCACCCTTTCCTATCCGACCTAGCGGGAAGCTGCCAAGCTCTTTTTCAAGGGAAAATAACCCATGTCTTACAAATGGGGCCCTACATGAACTCAGAACTTAGCGGAAAGTTCCTCTACCTCTATCAGCCATACGGAGAGATCCATTAAGTCACTCTTCCCCTGTTAAGGGGAAGACTTCTAGAGCTAATTGTAAAATTCAGATGCCTGGAAAAAATGCAATCCCTTTACATCGTTGACGCAGTCAACTTTCTGTTCCGCTCCTACTATGCAATCGGGCCCATGTCAAATCCCAAAGGGGCATCTACAAATGCCCTTTATGGATTTATCCGGTCGATCTATAAAATCATTAATGATTTTTCTCCCGACTACTTCATAGCGGTCTTTGACGGACCTGACAACAAGAAGTCGCGCACCGCCATTTACAAGGAATATAAAGGGCACCGCGCTGGAATGCCCGAAGACCTTTTTCCTCAATTGGACCAAGCCCAATATTTCTGCGAGATCGCTGGGATCCCCTCTTTGACCCTTTCTGGAGTCGAAGCGGACGACACAATGGGAAGCGTTGCGAAGTGGGCGGAAAAAAAAGGGATCAACGTTTTCTTGTGCTCAAGCGATAAAGACTTGTGCCAATTGGTCACCGACCATGTCAAGCTGGTCCATCCCCATAAAGACAACCTGGTGGTCGATCGAAAAAAAGTGAAAGAACTCTTCGGCGTTCGGCCTGATCAAATGATCGATTATCTGGCCATGGTAGGAGATGCATCGGACAACATTCCTGGGCTGGAAGGCTTTGGACCTAAAACAGCTGCAAGCCTTTTAGAAGAGTTTGGGACTTTGGAAAAGATCCTGGCAAATCCAGACCGCCTCTCCGGAAAGAAACGGGAAGTTGTCATCAATGGACAAGAGATCGCTTTGCTAAGCAAACAGCTCGCTACCATCCAGACAGACCTGGACATCCCGCACGAGGAACTCTTCTATCATTTGAAAACCCCCGATCTTCCTCGCGTGCAGGCATTTTATCACGAAATGCATTTCCTCTCTCTTTTGAGAGAGCTCAGCGCACCCCAAGCGCCTGCTCCAACAAAAACAAAATCTTCCTCGACAGCGGATGACAAGACCTCCTATCAACTCATCAACGATGAAGATTCCCTTGCCGAACTCGTCCGTTCGCTCTCTTCTGAAAAAGAGATCTGCGTCGACACCGAGACAACAAGCGTAAAACCGATGTGGGCGCAGCTCGTCGGCATTGGCCTCGGATCAAGCCACGGAAAAGCCTATTATATTCCCCTTAACGGGGACATTAAACGGGAAAAAGTAGTCCAGATTGTCAAGCCTCTGCTCGAAAATCCTGATATCTGCTTTATCGGACACAATATCAAATATGACATGCATGTCTTGGCCAATGAAGGGATCGAACTTTCATCTGCCGGCTTCGATACCCTGCTCGCCTCCTATCTGATCAATCCGCACGTCCAACGCCACAATCTGGATGAGCTCTCATTAGAGCATTTCGGCAAAGTGAAAATTCCGATCGACGATCTGATCGGCAAAGGGAAAAAGCAGATCACCATGGCAGAAGTTCCCATCGAGGAAGTGTGCGCCTATTGCTGCGAAGATGTCGACTACACGCTCCGTTTGAAAACCCTGTTCCAAAAAGAGCTCGAAAAAGCTGACCTTACCTCTTTATTTGCTACAATTGAAATGCCGTTGATCTCCGTTCTCTTTCGAATGGAAAGGGCAGGGATCTATGTCGATGTGAACAAATTAGAAAAAATGTCCCATGAATTGAGCCGCGAACTGCACCATCTTGAAAAACAGATCTATGCCATCGCAGGAGAGTCTTTCAACATCAATTCGCCCAAACAGCTCAGCGTTATTCTATTTGAGAAAATGGGGATCAAACCTCCTAAAAAAACAGCAACGGGATATTCAACGGCAGCAGACGTGCTTGAATCGCTGCAGGAATCCGCTCCCATCGTAAAAAAGATCCTCGAGTACCGCACATTAGAAAAGCTCCGCTCGACGTATGTCGATGCGCTTCCGGAGCAGATCTATCCTAAAACACATCGGATCCACTGCACCTTCAATCAATCGATTGCTGCGACAGGGCGCCTCTCTTGCCAAGATCCCAACTTGCAGAACATTCCTGTCCGAACAGAAGCTGGAAAAAAAATCCGCGAAGCGTTCAAACCCCAAAAACCCCACCACACCTTTGTTTCCGCCGATTATTCTCAGATCGAGCTCCGCTTGCTGGCCCACTTGTCCCAAGATCCAGCGTTGATCGCAGCCTTTGAAGCAGGAGAAGATATCCACGCCTATACCGCCTCCTTGGTCTTCGACGTGCCGCTGAACAAGGTCACCCCTCAAATGCGCTATCAGTCCAAAGCAGTTAATTTTGGCATCGTATATGGACAGCAAGCCTATGGTCTTTCTCAAGAACTTGGGATCGAGTTCAAAGAGGCCGCAGCCTTCATCGAGACCTATTTTGAGCGGTACAAAAAAATCAAAGAGTTTCTTAACTTTTGCAAAGACAGCGTTCGCAAAACGGGCCGCGCTGTGACGCTGACCGGAAGGCAACGACCCATTCCCGACATCCACAGTAAAAATCCGATGCTCCGCGCCCAGGCGGAACGTTTAGCGGTCAACACCCCTCTCCAGGGAACGGCTGCCGACCTGATCAAACTGGCAATGCTTGCTGTCGATGCCTTGTTAAAAAAAGAATTTGGCCATACCGCCATGATCCTCCAAATCCACGATGAGCTCCTCTTTGAAGTCCCTGATGATCAAGTGGATAAATTATCGAAAAAGGTGAAGCATGTCATGGAAACGGTGATGGACCTTTCCGTCCCTCTAGTCGTCGACATTTCCATTGGAAAAAATTGGGGGGAATGTTAACTTTGAAGAAAGTTGCTGTAACAGGTGGTCTTTCCTCCGGCAAAAGCACAGTCTGCCGTCTCTTTGAAGAGCTTGGCAGCTACGTTGTCAGCGCCGATGCAATTGTTCACCAGCTGTTATCTCCAGATACTGCTGTCGGTCAGCAGGTCATTAACCTGTTAGGTTCAGATATCGTCCGCGATCGGAAGTTCGATCGCAAAAAAATTGCTGACAAGGTCTTTTCTGATCCGGATTCTCTGAAAGCCCTTGAAAAGATTCTGCACCCGGCTGTGTTTGATGAGATTAAAGCAAAGTATCTACAAATCAAAAACGAGCAAAAATACTCTCTGTTTGTTGCTGAAATTCCACTCCTATATGAAAGCGAATCGGAAGACTTTTACGATGCTGTTATCGCCATTATGGCCAACCCTCATCTCTGCCGGGAGCGATTTAAAGAACAGCGGCAACAAGAAGACCTCGAGTTCGATCGACGCATGAACAGACAATTAGCGCCCAAGCACAAAGCTGCCAAAGCAGATTTTTTGATCGAGAACAACGGCTCTATCGATGAGCTTAAACACCAAATCGCAATTATTTATTTACAATTAACAAAAACCCCAACAGATCCCCATTTTCCTAAGTAGGAGAAAACACGTTTGATCTGTTGCAAGGTTTCCAACAAGGAGTCTCTTTCTAAATGAACCGAGAAGACACCACACAAGAAACGCAAGAACCGGAACATGAAAAATCCTCTTTGACCCCTCCAGAAGCACAACACTCCCATCCTCCTGAAGCCATCACGAAAATCGCCGACCTCCAGAGGATGAACATCGACCAGCTCGCCCACTTTGCCCGCAATATCGGTCTTAAAAATCTTGGCGCTCTCACCAAATCGCAAATCGTCTTCGAAACAGTCAAATACTTATCGGAAAGGCCAGACCAAGTCCTCGTAGGAGAAGGCGTTCTGGAAGTCTTGCCCGATGGGTTCGGATTCCTAAGGTCTCCCAACTACAACTATCTCCCTTCCGCTGAAGACATTTATGTCTCTCCAGCTCAAATCCGCCGGTTCGACCTCAAAAAAGGGGACACCGTTTATGGAACGATCCGCTCTCCAAAAGACAAGGAAAAGTACTTTGCGCTTCTGAAAGTCGACAAGATCAACAATAAACCGCCAGAGCGCGCCCGCGAACGGGTCCTTTTTGAAAACCTCACTCCGCTCTATCCAAGCTCACGCCTTGTGATGGAAACGTCAAAAGAACGGATGACGACCCGCGTCCTCGATTTGACAGCTCCGATCGGTAAAGGACAGCGCGCATTGATCGTCGCTCCTCCTCGATCCGGTAAAACGATCATCATGCAGAACATCGCCAATGCGATTTCGACGAACCATCCTGAAGTTGTTCTGATCGTTCTCCTTATCGACGAGCGTCCGGAAGAAGTTACTGACATGGTTCGCAGCGTCAAAGGGGAAGTTGTCTCCTCGACATTCGACGAACCGCCAGAGCGCCACGTCCAAGTCGCTGAAATGGCGATCGAAAAAGCACGCCGCCTAGTCGAATACGGCCACGACGTCGTGATCCTTTTGGACAACCTGACACGCCTTGCAAGAGCCTATAACACTGTCCAACCGCATTCAGGAAAAATCCTGAGCGGCGGCGTCGACGCCAATGCGATGCATAAACCGAAACGGTTCTTCGGCGCAGCGCGCAACATCGAAGAAGGCGGCTCGCTCACGATCATTGCAACAGCATTGATCGATACAGGCTCGCGTATGGACGAGGTGATCTTTGAAGAGTTCAAAGGAACGGGCAACATGGAGCTCGTCCTCGACAGAAGATTAGCCGATCGAAGGGTCTTCCCAGCAATCGACATCATCAAGAGCGGCACCCGTAAAGAAGAGCTGCTCTACCATCCTGATGAGCTTGAGAAGATCTACCTCATGCGCCAAGCTTTGGCTGATTTGGCTCCTCTTGATGCAATGAACCTTCTAGTCGGACGCCTCAAGAAGACCAACAGCAATGTCGAGTTCTTACTGACGATGAAGGATTAAGAATAATTTTTTACAGGATGGCAGGATAACTTTCCCGCCATCCTGTTTTTCTGATCCGCTTATCAAATATTATCTGGATGCCACCTGCGTACGACAAACCGGTCGCCGAGATCCGCTGTCAATGCATAGTCATCGACAGGAATACGCTTTTTATCCTGCACTAATTCTTCAATCCGCTCATAGAGCGACTGCTTGTAGACCCCTTTGCCTGCGATGCTTTCTATCGATGTTTCATGGTCAAATACAATCACGACATGTCCTCTCCAAACGATCAGATCGAGATCGTTCAATAGGTCAACGATATCTGCTGGGTCTTTCCCCTCGATCGAAATAGGTTTGCCGAAGTTCAGCAGCGAAGAGGTGTTTCGAGGAGTCCCTCCATTCGAGACGTAATAGAGAAGTCCCGAGCAATCGACTCCTTTAAGCTGCCAGGTATCGCTTAAGAGAGGATCAATCTGAGCAATATCGATTTTAGGAGGATAGTGTTCTAAGAGCATAGGAATGCCTTTTGGCCAATTCCCGCCCCAGATGTAGCGGGTTCCAACCAAACGTTCTAGCCCTGCAAGAAAACCTGGAATGCTTGGCAAAGACCGACTCCTTTCTTCAGGCTCAGCGGCAACAGGCGTTAAAAAACGCCTATCTACAAAGACATCCTGTCCAGGATATTCCCGCGTCGCAGCGCGGACAATGTGGTCGGAGACCTGTTCTAAGACAGTAAACTTCGATCCTGGAAAAGCGACACTCTCGACTGATCTCAACAACTGCTGCGAGTCTAAAGGGATCTCAACTCCAGAATGTCCGCCAAACGAAGCGCGGAAATCGGGCGTGTTCAACAAAGGAGTGGGAGAATGGGCTATAGCATATGTGAAAGCAGACATAGGACTATACTACCTTTAGGATTGCTTTTAAAAACTCGGCAAGGTCGACAGGCGTCCGGGAACTGACCAGGTGGCCGTCGACAACAGCTGGTTCATTTGCCCAAATAGCCCCCGCATTCTCCAGATCGTCTTTAATCGCAATCGTCCCTGTCGTCTTTTTACCTTTGAGAATCTTTGCTGAAATAGCCACCCACCCTCCATGGCAAATGAAGGCCACAAGCTTTTTGGACTCGTGAAGGGTCTGAATAATTTTTAAGACTTCCAAAGAACGGCGGATCCGGTCTGGAGCAAAGCCGCCAGGAATGATTGCACCATCCCACTTCCTTTCTAACGCTTCCTTAAATGAAATATCGGCACGGCACGGGTAGCCATGCTTGCCTTTATAAGTCTGTCCTGCAACAGGGCCTGCTATGGCAACCTGCATGCCTGCTTCTTCCAATCGAATTTTGGGATACCACAATTCGATGTCCTCGTAGATGTCTTCAACAAAGATTACAATTTTTTTCATGTTAATCTCGTCAATCTATAAGATTTTTTAACTCTTTACAATTTACAAATAAATCTGATGTTGCATATGTTTTCTACCTAAACTGATCTCAATATGGCGATTTTCATGAAAACAATATCACATTTGCTATTTTCCATTGCACTTCTCTTGATTGGAGGATCTTGCCAGCAGAATACATCGAAGCTCTCCTCCAAACAACCGGTTAAAATCGAGCAGCTCCGCCTCAACCTTTGCCACGAGCCTGCGACAATGGACCCTCGCAAAGGCGGAGACATCATCTCTTCCCACATGCACTTTCTTCTATTCGAAGGACTGATCAAGCTTAATGAAAATGGCTGTTTATCGCTAGCGCAAGCCGAATCGATCGACATTTCCCCGGATGGCAAAATATACACCTTTCACCTCCGTAATTCCAACTGGTCAAACGGAGATCCCGTCACCGCAACCGATTTTGAAAAATCCTGGAAAGACATCCTTGATCCAGCATTCCCTTCCGTCAACGCCCATTTGCTCTATCCTATTGTCAACGCAGAAGCCGCAAAAAAGGGGCTAGTCCCGCTTTCCGATGTCGGGATCCAAGCTGTAGATGCCAAAACCCTTGCCGTGACGCTTGAAAATCCGACCCCCTATTTTTTAGACCTCGTCGCCTTTTGCGTCTTTTTCCCTGTCAATAAACAGATCGATGAAGCAGATCCGAATTGGGCGTACGATGCAGGAGATCACTTTGTTTCTAATGGGCCTTATCGGCTTAAAAGTTGGAAGCACAACAATGAAATTGTTGCAGAACGGAACCCGATGTACTGGGCCAAGGAAAGGGTCGCTGCCGATAGGATCCATTTGAGCATGATCGATAATGCGATGACCGCGCTGCAGATGTTTGAAAATGGAGAACTCGACATCATTGGAAACCCCCTTTCACCCCTTCCGGTCGATGCCCTGCCCATCCTCAATCAAAAAGGGATGCTGAAGAAAAAGCCGATTGCCGGTACGACGATGGTGTCTTTCAACACCCAGAAGGTTCCTTTTTCCAATGCAAATATCCGCAAAGCTTTCGCAATGGCCATCAACCGGGAAGAGATCGTCTCAAACATCACCCAGCTCAATGAACAGATCGCGACAAATGCGATCCCTCCCATTCTAAAAAATAACAGGAACAGGGAATTTTTTAAGGACCATGATGTCGAAACTGCCCAGAAATTGCTCGAACTCGGGCTTGAGGAACTTGGCATCAATCGGGAAGACCTGAAAGAATTGACCTACCACTACACGACGAACGACCTCAATAACAAAATTGCGCAAGCCATCCAACAGCAAATCTCGAAAGTCCTCGGAATCAAAATTAAATTGGAAGGGATGGAAAACAAGGTCTTCATGGACAAGCTGACAAAGCGGGACTACCTGGTTGCACAAGCGTTATGGGTAGCCCAATACAGCGACCAAATGAACATCTTGGAACGATTTAAGTACAAACATAATGCAAAAAATTATTCCGATTGGGAAAATGCTGAATTTATCCAGCTACTCGATCAATCCGCTTTTGAAACTGGGCAGAAACGTCTTGCAACCTTAGAAAAAGCGGAAGAAATTTTTCTCAATGAAATGCCGATCGCGCCCATCTACCATTGGGAATTTTCTTACATGGTCCAGCCCTACTTGAACGATGTCGGGCTCTCTCCGATCGGCGACGTTTATTTTGAAGATATCGATCTGGCCAAGAACTTGAGAATCCATGAACACATCGCTGCAAAATGAATCTCAGCCCTCCCACTCCTACGCCTTTCCCCGCTATCACGTGGAGTGGGAAAAACCTAACTTTTTGATCCGCCCTTCTTATAAACCCCACGGGATCAACCCGATCCAATTCGACTCTTTCCTTTTTTTTATCGAACAGATCGTCAGACGCATCATCCCTCAAGATCTGCTCGCTGCCCTTTCCACACAAAAAAGCCCAGCTCTGATTAAGGAAAAGATCCAAGTTTTAAACGAGCTTCTTCCTATCGTCTCATGGAACGAGATCCGGCAAGCTCCATCGACCTTGAGCGTGAGCTTTCTTTGCCCTGCAGATTTTACCAGCGGCGTCGGCAGATATTTATGCGATACGTTGAGCCGATGGCTTGTTCCGGGAAAATTTCTCAATATCACCGCTGCCCAGTCCCTCAATTTCAAGTTCATCGCTGCGCCAGAGCAATCCTTTTTCATTCAACAAATCCTATTGGACGTCTGCGATGAAAAAGAATTGATGCTCGTCCGCAACAGCATCGATAACCTGACCAAAGAGATCCGTTTGAACATCATTGCCGTCAAGCATGCTCGGCAAGTTGTGGCGATCAAAAAACTATCCTTAGAACAAAAAAAGATCATCATCCAAGAGAATATCGCATCGATCTTGGAAAGGCCTTCGAAAACATTTGAGCACAATGTCTTTGACCAGATGCACCATTTCCTTGTCCACCTTTCCGCTGAAGAAAAGATCACGCAGATCAAAGATCAGTTCGCACCTTTTATGGAGCAAAGGCCAAAAGTCTTTGATCGGGACATCTTCAACGAGATCAAACATTCCGTCCTCCTCTTCCACAACCCCTTTACCGCCTTGCGCGACTTGCGCCATGTGGGAAGGATCATCTCCTACCAGTACCTATTCCGCAAAACTCTGCAACGCGCGGTCATGGACACCCCTCAGGAAAGGCATTTAAGCATCAAGCTGATGAAAACACAGATCAGCGACCCCTCGGCAAAAAATGGAAAGAAGACAGTGTTGAGCGTCCTTGGCGGGATCAACGTTTTAAGGGAAAACGAGCTTTTTGAAGAGCGGCATGTCGCCGAAGCCATCCAACGATGCCTTCCCAGCATCAAAAAAGTGGACAACTCCTTTATTATCGATAGACGGAGCCACGACCCGATCCGCACCTTCTATATTGAAATCGAAAAAAAGAACGGCAGTTATTTCAGTTTATCGGAGCTCAAAGACCTTAGACGGCAGCTTCCCCTTGAACTTAAAGAAGGGATTGAAAACGTCATCCATCCTGTCTTCATGCCGCGCAATGAAGAAGAGATCATGCGGAACATTGTCATTTTGAGCCAGCAGCTGAAATACATCCATGATATTCCCCAAGTGATCATTACTTTTGACCAGCAAACAGAAGAAGAGCTCTCCTTCACTGTGATTTTGCTCCGCCTCATTAAACCTGGTACGATGCCTATCCCAGAACTCTTTCAACACTCCCGCACCGAATTGAAATTGGACAGCCTCGAGGCCAAGCAAGTGGGCACTTTACGAAAAAAATACGTCAAGGAAGCCAACGTCTTTTTGGTCAAAATGGAAAAAAAGCCGTTCTTGCGCAAAGACTACACTCTGGACCTGTTCAAAGCGCGCCAAGAACTTTCCGCGGAGCTGGATCGCATACTAGACGGCATTCGCGACTTTAACGGAGGGATCCTTTCAAAACAGCAGGAGGTCTTCCAAGAGCTGCGCGATTCGATCGCCGATACCAACTCCCATTACGATTTCCTCCTTGAAAACTTTTTCTATTCCCTCTCGCCTCCTTTAAGGCAGACTTTGCTGCCTCCTGCAATCTTGAAAAAGCTCTTTAAGATGCAGCAGGAAGCGCTCTCGGCCGATTACCAAAAAGAGGTCTTTTCTTTAAAAGCCTTTGCCGACGAGCAGTTCCTTCTCCTTTTGGCCGCATCTCCCAACAGCGGCATCAAAGAAGAGCTTATTTCCACCATCACCTCTCTTGGGATACCAACCCCCGACCTTTCTTTCACCCATGTCTTTGCCTATGAGATCAACTGCATGGGCTACATTTATCAGGAACGGGATCATCACAAGCGGACTGTTTTCTACGATTCGATTTACGATGCCCTTCAGCATTGGCAAACCCATCTAAAAAAATAACTTTCCTTTCTGAACTCTCTTTTGTAAAAGAAGAGAGGATCTTTAACTCGACTTTGCACATGTTTGGTTCGCGTGCCTCGAGATATTTGCTCTCGAGGGTGTTTATTTAAACGGGAAGGGGTTTTTAACCCCTTCCCGTTTAAATAAATCAACCAGTTCGTCCAGAGGCCGAACATTCGGGAGCAAATAGACGAGACACGCGAACCAAACATGTGCAAAGTCGAGTTTAAAAAAGGGAGAGTTGATGGAAAAAGTTTTGCCTCCATCTGCGCCATTTTTTGATGAAATTAGCTCGTTTATCAGCTCAAAAGGCGATTTGCAAGATCCCCTGGAATCCGATCCTCCCCTCCTAGAAAACAAACTATCCGATTGGATCGCCCGCTCTACATTTCCATCAAGCTTCTTTCAGCCTGTTCTAAGAGGACTTCCACGCAAGTTCCTTCAGACCGATCCCTCTATCTCGATCGTCAAAAGAGCATTTTGCAACGAATCTATTCTAATCCGCCAATGGCTCACGCGCCCTTTGCTCACCATCTATTCAAAGGCTGGCATCCCCACTAACGACTCGATCCATATTACCCTGTTGACTTGGGTCATCGCCGACGGGTGGGGCGATCTGTTCTGCCAGTTTGAAGCAGCCTCTGTTCTGCATTCCTATTTTCCCCAGGTTAAACTGACCCTTTTTACCCTCGTCCATGAAGACAAGAACCCGCCTTCCTATGATCATCCTTTTGATCAGCACTGGATCCGATTTTCAGGAAAGCTCAATGGGCCGATCACAACCGAACCATTTTCTTCTTCGCAATTAAAGACCATTTCCCAATCTGATCTGATTCTGGAAATTCCAACCCCCTTTCCGCATCTCGATAAACTGCTAGGCCAGCTCCCCAAAATCCCCCCCTTAGCACCCATAGGGGAACATAGCATGATCGATACCGTCCATTACCATCCTGAAACGTCAGCCTGGAGCATGGGCCTGCACTTTTTAGAAAAAGGGATTTTCATTAAAAAAGTTCCGCAAGCTCCAGAACATCTGAATCTAAAGGATCAGAACCTTAAACAACTCCTCCTAGGGACTGCTGAGAACTGGGAGCAATACGGGCAAAAGACCCGATTCCAAATCGCCTACACGAAAAACTACCGCGGGCTCTACCTCTATCTCATGGCTCTTCTTTCTTCTTTGGACGACGATGAAAAAGATATCGACATCTGCTTTTTTCAAATCGACTTGCTTGCCATGGTCCTTGAATACAAATTCAAAGATCCCCGCTCTCAAGAATATCTGCTTCTGAAAGCTTGGAATATCGGAGAACTCCACCTCTATTTCGAAAAATTCCAGTCGGTTATTCCCATTGCAAAAAGCGGTAAAACAGTCCGATTGATCCATTGCAGATCGCTGGACCATGACGACCAGCTTGTCCTGACCTCTCTTTCCGACCGATTGATCGGAGCGACAGGCGACCAGTCCGTCTTGGAGGCGATCAGCACAGGAAAACCCTTTTTCTTTGATCCTCCCACTTTCAAAAGACCTTTCCTACGAGATCTCTTGTGCATCGCAGAAAAAAAGCTCGAAGCATTTCCCTGTTTGGCCCAATTTTTCAAACTCTGCCTGAAAAATCCTTCCCTTCCGCTAGAAGAAAACCAGCAAGGATGGGTCTCTGAAGAATACTTAGATACCGTCGAAGCGCGCCTTTCTCTTGAAGACAGCACCGACATCGGCATTGGAAAAGCCTTAGGGCAACTGCTTAAGGACCCTGCAATGCCTCATGCCTTTGAAGCGCTGCGGCAATATTTGGCAGACTCTTACTCGATCGACCCAATCTTGATAGGTCTTGTCC
>JAFEGF010000054.1 GCA_018240225.1 Verrucomicrobiota bacterium | reverse complement strand
AAAGATCGCGAAAAGACTCCAAAGACCGAAAGTGGAGTTATAAAACAGCTTCTTAAACAATCACGGAAGGCCTTGTCATCACAAGGGCGTTTTCTAGCGGATAGGTATAGTAGCCGGGATAGACCGTTGCCTGCCTGAATCCTAATCGATCATAAAGGGTGATCGCATCCCGATTGCTCTCGCGTACTTCTAAATAGACATAGTTAAAACGGTTCAAAGGCTGAGCAAAGACCTGCTGGAAGATCCGGCTTGCAACACCTAGCGAGCAAGCCTCCGCTTTTCTAGCGACGCTGGGAATATGCAATACGGGGTGCCCTTCTGTATCCTGCTCTTCTCTCACCCAGACATAGCCCAAAATTTCCTGCGTGTCAGCTCTTCTTGCCAAATGGACACGATTTTGAGGACTCTGCCATTGCTCCCTTAGCCATTGGGGATTCGCTGTTGTATTGCCTGCAAAGCATTCATCTTCGATCGCAAACAACTGAGCGCAGTCCCTTTCAAATTGAGGCGATGCCGGGTCCAGCCGGTCGGTAATCACCTCAATATTTCTCCCTGCAAGACGCTCGCGCTCCATCCCGACATGCAGCACGATCGCTCTGCTATCAGGCTGATGCACTGTTGTGCCTTCGATCCTGTCAAGGAATGCTTCCCAAACTGTGCCGATATCCCAAATTCTGCAGAGATCGGGACGGTCTCTTATCTGTTCCGTAATAACGGTCAGCTCATGGTGGAAATTGTGGTAGTCGTAGCTTTGCTGCAATCGAATCGGATTGGACCGAATGAAATTCTCGACGGCGCGAACAGCTTGAAGGACCCTCGGCGTTCCTTGAAAGACATTCGCCACCTGCTCAAGCTCTTGAAATCCTTCGACCGTGTTAGGCGAAGCCCACCAATCATAGACAAGATTTGCTGCTGTTCCCGTTGCTGCGCCTGCAATCAACACGACAGGCAAGATTGCGACCGTCCAGGAAAAAACAATCGCAACTGCTGCTGCGACAACTGCGCCTGCCAAGGCGGACATAAACACCTTGAACACCTTGCTCTCCAAGCAAGAAGTAAGCTGGTTGCACGCCTGATCGCACCAGGTAGGCGCCGTTGGAAGATGAGTTTGAACGAGTTGTGTTTCCATAGAAGTGGAAAAAGATAACACAAACTCTCAATGAAAACGATTGATAAATATTTATTGAGAGCAACCAAACCATCTAATCATCACACGTTTAAACAAAAACGATATTAAAAAATAAATAATTAATAATAAATTAACAATTTAATAATAAAATATAAGATAAATGAAAACAATAAAACAGGTTTTTTTATGTCCTTATCAGCGATCCATTCTTCCATAATTGACGAAAAAAATAGAGCCCCCCTTAGCAAAGAAGCTGAAAAAATGCCTTCTGCGAAATCTTCTTTGAAACAGAGAAATTACATACCGATCGCCCAACGCCCTTACATACCTCTAAACCAGCCATATTTATCCCTTCCATCCGCACATTCAGATCCAGCAAACCTCCCCGAAAAGATTTCTATTGTAATTCAAGACTTAGAGACTGAGCACCAGCAAAAAACTGCTAAAGAGATCCTTCTAAAAACTCGTACGTTCCGACTTCCCCCTCCTTTGGAATTTTCCCCGGACCAACAAATGGTCATCCTTTGGAGAGGCTGCGGGGAAAGACAGCTTGTCCGATCTGCTCTTTACGGCTGCTTTTCAACAGAGCCCAACGAAGAAGCTCTTCCTCCATCGGAAGAAGAGTCTAGAAAGCAAGTTGGCGAAAAATTGAATCTGCCTGAGTTCACTTCCTTTACAGAGATTGCCGAAGGGTTCGGAACAAATAAGTTCGTCGCTGTGTATTCAATCGCGACCCGGTATCTTTCAAAAGGAAGCCTATCGGAAGGAGGCTTCATTTGCAGCAAGGACGCGCCTGTTACATTAGTCGGATGGAAAGAGGGAAGAAAAATCCTTCCCGAAAGCGTCGAAATGCAAGCAGCTAGCAAGCGAAGACAGCTCGCCAGGGAATCATCTCTTGTATTCGCAGCATCTGCAGTTACCCGCTCTCCAGAAGTGCCTGCTCAAGCGTGATAATCAATTATTTTAATCATGATCTAAAAAAACCGATTAATTTTTTTAGATTACGGACCTGCTCACAGAAAAAATTAAGTTCAATTTTAGTCACTTTTTTTGATATGATTTTGCTTTCAAATTAAAAGAGGGGAATTTTTTGTGAGCTTTCGAATTACAGAACAATATAGCAATATTTCTACTCGCAACGAAATGATGCAAACAACATCTACTACTGCAATAAACGGCATTTCAAATACTCCAATCACAATCACTTCCATGCGCGAATCTGCCCATGCGGAATCCTCTTCGACACTCTGTCAATATTTTTCAAATTTCATCGATTGGATCAAAGACGCTTTTTTAAGCTTATTTGGCTTAAAGTCCGTTACGTCCGGTTCGATTGCTTCAGAAGGTCTAACAGGATCTTCCGCATTGATCGAAAGTGGAGAGCGCTGCATCGACCGTCATTTTGCCCAGATCAATCAACCTTTTCCATTTAAAGCGGTGGTCTGCATCCGTGTCAATGATCGCATTACGACTCTGCTTTTCAATGATATAACAACCGAACCTACAGCATTTAAAGAAACCGCTAAAACCGCCTTCCGATCATCCCTTCAAGATCTCAATTTGCAAGGTACGGACACACTCCGATTTAAAACCTTTCTTCTAAAAGGCTCAACTGCAGACAGACATCAAGATCCTTTAAGCCAAGGCCCCTTCTACCTAGTACAAGCATACACTGACAGCTGCGATCGTTTGGGAGGAATAGCTAGTACAGGCTATGATTCGACCTTAGACCAAGCATTGAATGCAAGCGAAATCCAAGACTATATTTTGGGCACATCTACAATCCCTGATTCCTCTAATCTTGCCCAATTCCTCGGAACCTAAACGGATCTATTTTCTGATCAAGAAACAGGATCGAAGGTCCTCGAATATTGACAGCGAACCCATTCTTGCTTACTATTAGCTGTTTTATGAAAGGGATTATGATCAAAAAGAAAATGCTAAAACGGCTTGTCCTTTGGAGCGCCTGCGCGGGAGGACTGATCCTCCTGCAGCGCTTTTGCCATCAGCAGACAGACGGTTTTTCCCGCTATAAGATCTCTTCGAACCTTACCTTCCAGCCAGAATGGGAAACGCCTCGGTTAAGTCTTAGGGAACAAGAAAGCCTCTCCAAAATTCTTAACCAACCCTACCGTTATTTAGCAAAAGGCGCCCAGTCGTACGTCTTCCTTTCCGATGATGGAAAGTACGTTCTCAAATTTTTCCGGATCTACCATTTGCAGCCCCCGTTTTGGGTCACCCATCTGAGATGGCCTTGGTTCCTCCAATCCTACAAGATGGATAAAATCCTCAAAAAATTAGATGAGCTCCACAAAGATTTTGCCAGCTATAAAATCGCCCACGACGAGCTGAAAGAAGAAACGGGCATTGTCTATCTGCACCTCAACAAGACCGACTACTTGAAACAAACGCTCACTTTTTATGACAAGATCGGGATCAAGCACCAGGTCGCTCTCGATCAAATGGAGTTCCTCGTTCAAAAACGCGCCGAACTTGTCTATCCGGCCCTTGCTAAAATGGTCGAATCGGAAGGATTGGAAAACGCTAAGGACGCCCTTTCGCAACTTGTCTCCCTTTTGTGCTTGCGCTGTCAAAAAGGGATCCATGACAAAGATCCCGACCTCAATACAAACTTCGGGTTCATCGGCCACACCCCACTTCAGATCGATGTCGGCAGGTTCCGAATTGAAAACGGCAATCTGCAAGAACAGATGGTCGACCGCGATGAGATCATCCGGATCACCGATAACCTCAACCAATGGCTAAGATCGCGCTATCCCGAACTATCGGGGCATCTTGAAACTACCATAGCCCAAATCCCACACAGCCATGACCAATAAAACCGCTTGCAAACGCATTGCTTACCCTATCCTCACAGCTCTTGCCATTGCGGCGCTCTACTATCCCGTCGCCCGTTTTTGCGAAAAAAGAACAGATACCTTTACCATCGAGGCCATCTCTTCAAACAGGCCGTTCGAGCCTAAATGGGAGACCCATCCCCTTTCCTCCGATGAGAAGAAGGAAATGGAAAACGCCCTATCACAGAAATACCGCTACTTTGGAAAAGGGGGGCAGTGCTATGCCTTCTTTAGCGAAGACGGGCAATATGTGATCAAGTTCTTCAAACAGCGTGTCTACAAGATCCCCCTTTGGCACCACTTTATTCCCGTCCCCTACGTTTTCAACCGCTACAAAGAAAAAAAACGGTTGAAGCGGCTCGATAAGATCGAACGGGACTTCTTCAGCTATAAGACCGCTTATGAAGACTTGCCGGAGATCTCCGGCTTGCTCTATGTCCACCTGAACCAAACGCATGACTTGGACAAGACGCTGACGATCATCGATCTTCTCAACATCGAACACCGCCTTGATCTCGACAAGTTCGACTTTATCCTCCAAAGGCGCGCCGACATGATCTATCCGACGCTGACGCGGCTGATCGATGAGAAGAACAAAGACCGCTCTCAGCAGATCATCGACCAAATTGTCGATCTCATCGTCTACCGCTGCCAAAAAGGATATGAAGACTGGGACCCCAACGTGAGGACCAATTGCGGCCTTTTGAACGACCGGGTGATCAAGATCGATGTCGGCAGGTTCATTGCCAACGAGAAGATGAAGTCCAAAGAGATGTGCGCATCGGAGCTTATCCGGGTTACAACGCCTTTTAAAGGGTGGCTCATGAACCAAGATCCTGATCTTGCTAACTATTGCGATGCAGCAGTGGCAAAGGCGATCGAAGCCTTATGAACCGAACACTGAAAAAGTTAGGGATCATCCTTTTTCAAATCACCATCATCATCGCTATCATTGAGTTCGTTCCCGATTTTTGCTTCAAGCAAACAGATGGTTTTTCCGTATCGCGCCTCCAGTCCGCCTTCCCTTCCGATCCTCAGTGGGACACCGCTTCTATGCCCGCATCCGATCAAACAGAGTTTGAAAAAGCCATTTCTCAAAAGTACCTGTATCTTGGCTTTGGAGGGCAGTGCTTTGCTTTTGAATCGGAAGATGGGCAATACGTCATCAAGTTCTTCAAGCACCGCCTGCGCAAACCTCAAGCGTGGCTCTTTTCTCTTCCATTGCCAGAACCATTGCGGTCCAAATGCCGCAAGATCCATCAGCGGATGCTAAGCAAGCACTACAGGGACTTCAGTAGCTACAAACTTGCATACGACTCATTAAAAGAGGAATCGGGCCTCATCGCAGTCCACCTGAACAAAACATCGGACATCCATAAAAGCCTATCGATTACTGACAAGCTCCAGATCTCCCACCAGATCGATCTCGACCAAACTGAGTTCATCCTCCAAAAGAAGGCCAAGCTCGTCTACCCAACGATTGCGCAGATGATGGAAACGGGAAACTTCGAAAGCGCTAGGAAATCCCTCCACTCGATCCTTAATCTAATTGTCTCTCGATGCCAAAAAGGGATCTTTGATGAGGACCCCCGGATCCATTGCAATGTGGGGCTGATCGGAACAGAAGCGATCTTCATCGATGTTGGACGTTTCAAACCTGATGCCAAGCGGGCAGATCCCCAAGTCTACATGCACGACCTATCGCTTATCACAGAACGGTTTAAAGGTTGGATCACCAAAAACTACCCCGCCCTGCTTCCGATCTTTGAAGAAGAAATGGAAAAGCTCGATGAGAATTAAAACTTTTATAAAGCTCGTTGTCCTGTGCGCTTGCATGATCGGCATTGCCCGGTTCACGCACCACCAGACGCATGGCTTCCGCCTTTCGAAAATTACCGGCAACCTGTGCGAAGAAAAGCAATGGGCTTCATCGAACCTCCCCTCCACAGAACTTCTTGCCCAGAGGTACCATTATCTTGGCAGAGGACTTCAGAGCTTTGTATTTGGTTCTGAAGATGGAAAATATGTGATCAAAGTCTTCAACAACCGCTACCAGCGCAACATGCGCATCTATCGCCTTCTCACCCATCTTCCTTGGATCGGAGCCTGGGCTCAAGAACGCTATGCCTACTTCCATGCAAAACTCTTAAGGACATTCTCCAGCTATCAAATTGCGGAAGAAGAAATGCATGACGAGGCCGCCTTGGTCTTTTGCCACCTCAACCAAACCTCCAACCTTCCCAGAAAGCTGACGATCATCGATCCCCTCCGCATCTGTCATACGATCGATCCCAACGAACATGGTTTTATCATCCAAAAGCGGGCTAACATGGTCTATCCGACCCTGCTCAGCTACATTGAAGCGGGCAATATCGATGAGGCCAAGCAGGCGATCTCCTCTCTCGTCCATCTCTTCATTGCAAAGTATGAAAAAGGGATCGCCGATAACGACCCCCTCATCCGGACCAACTATGGATTTATTGATCGGAAGCCGGTCCAAATCGACGTCGGCCCCTTCTCAAAAAACGCTCTGATCGCCGATCGGGCCCACTATGGCCCCGAGGTCCTCAAAGCGACCAACAGCCTCAAACATTGGCTGGAAGAGCACTCTCCTAGCCTATGCCCTTTTCTAGAACAGACACTCAACGAACAGCTTTCTCCCAAGGAACACGCAAGCACCTAATAATAAGAACATTACAACATCAATGAGTTATAGACGCCCCGTCTATAAATCACTTTTATGCGAAAACATGAGTTATAGACACCTAGTCTATAAATCATTTTTATGCAAAAATGTGAGTTATAGAAGAGAGGTCTATAAATCATTATGCCTGGTTGGAACTGGGAGCTGCCCCATTGGCCGCAATTCACTTTTGATCCCGATCAAATCGCACATAAGGACAAACAGTTCCTAATGGGCATCGGCAGCTCATTGGCCTATCTCAAAACAATTGAAGAAAAGGACTACAAGCATTTCATTGTTGAAATCTTAAGCATGGAAGGCCTTGAAAGCTCACGAATCGAAGGAGAAATCCTTGACCGGGAAAGCTTGCAATCATCCATCAAGCATCATTTTGGGATCCAGACACCTCTTAAGCGAGGATCTGATAAAGAGACGGCTATGGCCTCTATGCTTTGCAATGTGTATGAGACCTTCGATAAACCTCTTACCCATGAAATGCTTTGGAAATGGCATCAGATGTTGTTCGAGGGATCAACGCGGATCATGGAATCCGGCGGGTACCGTACCCATCCTGAACCGATGCAGATCGTGTCCAACCGTTACGACTCCCCTATTGTGTTTTTTGAAGCGCCGCCTTCCTATAAGGTCTTTGATGAAATGACAAAATTCATCAATTGGTTCAATTCCACAGCTGGCTCTGGTTCTATTCTATGCAGAGCTGCCATTGCCCACATTTACTTTGAAAGCATCCATCCATTTGAAGACGGCAATGGAAGGATTGGGCGTGTTTTGATAGAAAAAGTTCTCTCGCAAGGAATTGGCCGTCCTGTGTTGATTGCCATTTCAAAGATGCTGGAGAAAAGAAAAAAAGAGTATTATTCTGCTCTGGAAAAGTGCAACCGGACCCTAGATGTCCACCATTGGGTAGAGTTTTTTAGCTCGATCATTTTGCAAGCTCATGAAGAATCGCTGGAACTACTCTTCTTTTTAATTGAAAAGTCAAAGCTGCTGAATGCCTTTTCAGGTCAGATCAATCCTCGCCAAACAAAAGTTTTACTGCGCATGTTTGAAGAAGGGCCGAATGGCTTTAAAGGCGGGTTAAGCGCTGAAAATTATATCGCCATTACAAAGGCAACCCGCCCGACCGCGACACGCGATCTGACCGATCTCGTAGAAAAGGGGGTCCTCCTCAAAATCGGAGAGCTGCGTCACACCCGGTATTATCTGAATTTCAAACGTAGCAAATGATTGTGTCCTGCTTTCATTTCGGCTATCATCTAGCCCATGCTTAAAACAAAAGTTCCTTCCATTTTAAAAAAAGCCGCGATCTTCGCCTGCTGCATAGGCGGCTACATCGGGCTTGAGCAGATCATCGAACTGCAGACGAAAGGCTTTTGCCTCCAAAAAATCACCGCTGACGACCTCCCCTACCAGCGCCAATGGGACACAGCCCCCCTTTCCAAAGAGCAGATGGAAGAGGTCGAGCAGGCCCTTGACCAGCCGTTTCGGCTGATCGGTTCAGGAAGCGAGTGCTTTGCTTTCATGAGCGAAGATGGGGAAACGGTGATCAAATTTTTTAAACTGGGATTTGCAAGGCCAGTCTATTTTAACAAGGGACTGCTTTCCGAAGACCACCGCGCCTATGCCGGGACCCTCTCCAACCACCCGTTAATCCAAAGGAAGGGAACAGGCTGGCTGGACACCTGCCGTCAAAGGGTTTTTGGGATCAGGGAATTTCGGCTGACACGCACCTTTTCAAGCTGCAAGCTTGCCTATGACCGGCTGAAAGAAGAAACGGGGGTCTTTTACATGCACCTCAACCCAACCGACACCTTCCATCGCAACCTGACGCTGATCGACAAAAATGGGATTGCCTATGAGGTACCGATCGATAGTGCAAAGTTCTTGCTGCAAAGAAGAGCTGAGCCTTTAGAGAAGCATTTTGCACAACTTGTCCGTGAAAAACGGTATGAGGATGCCCAGCAAAGCATCGATTCTTTGTTCGCCCTGATCATCAACCGGTGTAAAAAAGGGTTTTATGATCGGGACTTCATCAATAGGAACTTAGGCTACATGGGCAACCAGGCGATTGAGATCGACCTCGGGTCCTTCATTCCAGATCCCAACATGGCCAATCCGCTTGTCTACAAAAAAGAGCTCTTTTTCGCCACGCTGGAACTTAGGGAATGGCTCGAGAAAAATGCTCCCGAGCTCCTCCCCTATTTCGATCAAAGGCTCTCTGAGGAAATTGGAGCCAAATAGAGGCAGCTGCAAAATTCAGAATTTATCCGGCGATCCCCAGATGCGGAAACAACCCGATCAATCCCTTTGAAATTGTTCCGACGGCAATCGCAGCCAAGATCAAACCGCCGATCCTGTTGACGATGTTGATGCCCGAATGGCCGAGCATTTTCTCTACATTTCCCGCAAAATAAAGGATGGTGCCAAGGGCCAAAGCGACAAAAATTGCGCAAATGCTTAAATAGAACTGGTTCAAAAAGCCAGGAAAAGAATAGACCTGGACGATCACAGTGCTGATCGCTCCGGGGCCAGCCATCAAGGGGATCGCTAAAGGAACAACAGCGATCGAGTCTTTTCTTTGGGCCTCCTTTTGGTCTTCCGATGTCTGCTTAATCCGGCTAACCTCTGCATTAAGGAAGGAAAGGGCTAGCATGAAGACGACGATCCCTCCAGCGACTTGGAAGGCTGAGACACTGATTCCTAAGAACTGCAAAAGAGGTCCTCCGATCCACGTGCAAACAACTAAGATCACTGCGACCGCGAACCCGGCTACAATCCCCGTCCTTCTTTTTTCTTGAAGTGTGCGTCCATGCGTTAGGGCAAGCAGCGCCGGAAGCGCTGAAAAGGGGTTGCAGATGACGAGGACAGAAACAAAGTAGGTCAGAAGCTCGGAAAATTCCATAAAAGATCCTATTGGCCAGAGTAGATTTCGTTGGATTTAAAGAAGAAATTGATCTCAGTCTTCGCGTTTTCCACAGAATCTGAGCCGTGCACAGCATTGTTTTGAATGTTATCGCCAAACTTTGCCCTGATCGTGTTTGGAGCCGCTTGGACAGGATTTGTGGAACCCATCAGGTTGCGATAGGCATTAACGGCATCAGGCCCTTCCAAAACTTGGACGACGACCGGACCGGAGCTCATATAGGCAACTAGGTCTTTGTAAAAAGGGCGGTCCTTGTGGACGATGTAAAACTGGCTCGCCTGATCATTGCTTAAGCGGACCATTTTGATGGCAACGACTTTAAGTCCCGATGCTTCAATCATTTTAATGATTCCGCCGATATGGTTGGCTGCAACAGCATCAGGTTTGATGATGGAAAGAGTTTGCTGGACTGGCGGCTGTGAAACTTTTTCTTGAGCCATCGCAGAAGTGGCGAAAAACGTTGCGCACAGAGCTAAAAATGCTGAAAATAACTTTTTCATTGATTCCTCTTAATTAGACCTCTTTCATAATCCATTCACCCGGCAAAATCGTTCTTTTTTCACAGGTTTTTATCCCACGCTCTCGCCGGCTCTCTTCGAGTCGGCTCATTTGCGGGATCAGAAACTGTAAGCAGTTTCTAAAAACTTGTAAAAAAAAATCTCCAACTTTTCCAAGCAAAGCAGGTTATGCAAGAGATCTATTTTATAAACTTCCATTCTATGACACAAAACCAAATCCTGTCTATTTACAAATTCATCAGGCTCTGATATCATCTCCTCTCTATTTGTTTGAAATTCAAGTGTTTAAATGAACGAAATCCTATTCATTGTCCAAGTTCTGACGGTCTTTGCATTCGGGATGCTTGCCTTAAGGTTTGGAAAGTCCGCTCTCATCACATGGATTTCTCTGCAGGCCGTCCTTGCTAATTTGTTCGTCCTCAAACAAATGACCTTTTTCGGTTTTCACATCACATGCAGCGATGTGTTTGCGATTGGAAGCATCTTAGGGTTGAACTTGCTGAGGGAATATTTCGGAAAGCAGGCAGCTGACAAAGGATTGTGGGCATGCTTTTTTTCGATGCTCTTTTTCGTCGCTATGGCCCAATTGCACCTCTTGTACCAGCCTAGTCCTTACGACACTGCCCAGGGCGCCTATCAGACACTCCTCTCCCCTTCTCCACGATTGCTCTTGGCCTCCCTTGCTGTCTTCTTTATTGTTCAGCAGATCGATCTCCGCCTGTTCAGCTATTTGAAAGAGAAGCTAACAAAACTGCCTCTTACCGGACGCAACGCTGTCTCCTTGACCCTTTCCCAGTTCCTCGACACCGTACTTTTCAGCTATTTGGGCCTGTACGGACTTGTTTCCTCCCTTTGGGACATCATCGCGATCAGCTTCCTAGTCAAACTCCTCATCATCAGCTGTTCTAGCCCCCTCATCGCTTTTTCAAAACGGATCGTTCCTCTTCAGGAGGAAGTTCGATGACAGTTTTGGAATGTCCTGCCCAACCTAATGAGACAGTTGCTCCGGCAGAATTTTACTTCGAAGTGTTCCACACATCGACAAAGTCAAGGGCTCGCGTCGGACGTATCCATACGCCGCATGGCGTGATCGATACGCCTAACTTCGTCGGCGTCGGAACGAATGGGACCCTCAAAGCTTTAGACAACGCAACAGTCCAGCAGATCGGGCTCCAGTTGATGTTCTGCAACACCTACCACCTCCTCCTCCAGCCAGGGGTCGAGATCGTTCAAAAAGCAGGCGGTCTGCACCGCTTCATCAACAGATCGCTTCCGATCATTACCGATTCAGGGGGATTTCAGGTCTTTAGCCTGGCCTACGGATCCGTTGCCGATGAACTGAAGAGCCGCGGAACAAAGAAACAGGAAGGGCATGTGCTCAAGATCTCTGAAGAAGGGGTCCTCTTCCGTTCCTACCGCAACGGGGAAAAAGTTTTGCTGACGCCTGAGACCTCGATCTCTGCGCAAAAAGCTCTCGGCGCAGATATCATCATCCCGTTCGATGAACTTCCCCCTTACCACATTTCTGCTGAAGCGCTCCAGCAATCCCTGGAAAGGACCCACCGCTGGGAAGAGCGCTCCTTAAAGGCCCACCTTCAAAACCGCCAAGGCCAAGCGATGTACGCTGTCATCCATGGAGGGATCAATCCAGAGATGAGGAAGGCCAGCTGTGATTTCCTTACCCAGCTTGCATTTGATGGGTTCGCCATTGGCGGCAGCATGGGAAAAACCAAACAAGAGATGCACACGATGCTCTCTCAGACCATGCCCCACCTGCCGACCGATAAGCCTAACCACCTCCTCGGCATTGGCGACCTTGAATCGATCGATCTATGCGTGCCTTTAGGCATCGACACATTCGATTCCTCCTATCCGACACGCGCTGCAAGGCATGGCGTCCTCTTGACCAACCAAGGACCGCTGAAGATCACACGCAGCGACAATGCCTACGACTTCGGCCCTCCCGAAAAAGGATGCGCATGTCCCACTTGCCAGCAGTTTTCCTTAGCGTACATCCATCATCTCTTCAAAGCAAAAGAGATGACATGCATGACGCTCGCTACAATCCACAACCTGCATTTCATGGTGCAGCTGATGCAGAGCTACCGAGAAAAAATTCTCAACAACGAAGTTTAGGTCAACAACAAAAGGCCCATTGAGTAACATTGATAACCGAAGCAGTTGTAAAACTGCTTTGTCCGGGAAAATCAATGATTTTGAGACCATTTCTGCCAAGTAAAATGGGTAGAAATGCTCTCAAAAGGGCAATTGTGCTGGGCAAATAAGTTTTGCAACTGCCTTGAACGTTAATATATGGGAGCTGATCAATGTTGAAACGCGCTATTCTGTTTTTTGTTGCACTTCTGTCCTACGGACACACCGCTGATCCCCTCATCGTCGGAATTGCTGGAGGGACCGGATCGGGAAAAACGACGCTTGCGGATAAGCTCATCGAGGCTTTTCCAGGCCAATCTGTCCTGATTTGCCAAGATTCCTACTACAAAGACATCTCCGGCCAGACGCTCGAAGAGAGGGCAAAGACTAATTTCGATCATCCTAGTTCGCTCGACTTCGATCTGCTCCGAGACCACCTGATCGCCTTGAAGAACAATCAATCGATCTCAGTTCCAGAATATAGCTTCCATACCCATTCCCGCCTTCCTCAGTCGACAGATGTCCAACCGGCTGCCTTGATCATTGTGGAAGGGATCCTCATCTTTGCAGTCGATGAGGTGCGCGACCTCTTCGATATTAAGATCTATGTGGACACGGATGACGATGTGCGCCTGCTCCGCAGAATTGAAAGGGACATGAAGGAGCGCTCCCGCGATTTCTGCAGCATTCGGGACCAATACTTGAAGACGGTCAAGCCGATGCACGATTCGTTCGTCGAGCCAAGCAAACGATTTGCCGATGTGATCATCCCCTCAGACCGCAGGAACGTCAAAGGTCTAAGCATGATCGTCTCTAAGCTCAAAGAAGAGCTCCAAATGCACCAGCAAGCCCTTGCTTGCAACGCAGCCGACCGCTCTTATCAGAAGGAAAAAGAGTAAGAGACGGTCTCTGAATTAGAATAATTTGATTTTTGATGGATTTTTTGAGCCATTTGCATGTT
>JAFEGF010000053.1 GCA_018240225.1 Verrucomicrobiota bacterium | reverse complement strand
CGGGCGATATAATGGGAATTTGCCGCAAACTGATCGACCCGGTTTAAAGAGGCGATATCCCAATTGCGCAAATAGTGCAGGGCGCATTGCGCAATCGCTTTTTGAAATCCTGAAATTCCTTCTAAATACCGATGGGTGAGGTCCCACGCATACCGCATAGGAGTGAAACAATAGCACAGGTGCAGCTGCCCGGCTTGGGTCAATGCGCCTTTGGCAACGGCATGGGAGGTTGAAATGACCACATCGTACCCTCTTAGGTCAAACTGCTCGACGGCAAGAGGAAAAAAGGGCAAATAATTGCGGTATCTTTTCTTTGCAAACGGCATCTTCTGCAAAAAGGAAGTATGCACTTCAGCATTAGCAAAAGAAGTGCCTTCCATTTTACTTGGATCATGGACCAATGTATAGATCGGGCTAGGGTAAAGCTGCGCGATCGCATCGAACGTCTTCTCTCCGCCGCCGACCGTCACTAACCAATCATAGACAAGAGCTGTCTTTACGGCATTTTCCATCGAGCCTATCTTTTAAACCTCTTTCAAGGCCATATTTTTGGTATCTGCATGGGATACACGCTCAAGGTCTGCGCGCACCATCATTCGGACAAGCTCTCGAAGCTCTGTTTTTGCAGACCAGTTCAGCTGAGTTCTAGCTTTTGTGGAATCCCCGACCAAAAGGTCCACTTCAGACGGCCGGAAAAACTCTGGCGAAACGGCCACTCTCAGATGTCCTGTTTTGGCATCATATCCCTTTTCTTCAACTCCTTTTCCTTCCCAGGAAAGAGACACGCCGACCTCTTCAAAAGCCATTTCAATAAACTGCTTCACAGTCGTCGTCTTTCCTGTTGCCAGCACAAAATCTTCGGGAGTTGCCTGCTGAAGCATCAGCCACATTCCCTCGACAAAGTCTCGAGCATATCCCCAATCCCGTTTCGCCTCTAAGTTGCCCATAAGAAGGACGTTATCAATCCCTGCTTGGATCCGAGCTATCGTACGGGTGATCTTCCGCGATACAAAGTTTTCACCCCTTCGAGGGCTTTCGTGGTTGAACAAGATCCCATTGCATGCATACAGCCCATAGGCTTCCCGATAATTCACGACAGCCCAATAGGCGTAGAGTTTAGCGACGCCATAAGGCGAGCGCGGATAAAAAGGCGTCTGTTCATTTTGCGGAATCGTCCTGACCTTGCCAAAAAGCTCCGAAGTGGATGCTTGATAAAACCTGGCATTTGGACAATTTTTACGGATAGATTCTAACAGACGGAGCGTTCCCAGTCCGTCCACATCGCCCGTATACTCGGGAATATCAAATGAGATCTTAACATCGCTCATTGCCGCCAAGTTATAGACCTCGTCAGGCTTAATGGAGCCAATGATCCGCTCTAAACTGGTAGAATCGGTCAAATCCCCTTCATGAAGAAAAAACTGGCCAGCATAGGGCTGCCCATCGAGAAGATGGTTTATCCGATGCAAGTTTGCAGTGGACGAGCGACGGACCAGTCCATGGACTTCATAATTTTTTTCCAATAAGAGCTCTGCTAGATAGGATCCATCCTGACCGGTGACCCCTGTAAGAAAGGCTTTTTTTCTCATAATTTGCTTCATTGCATCTTTGCTAAGATGCTACCACTATGCAAAACCACTCGTTTTATGAAAAGCGCAAATGACCGCTGATAAGTTCGGATTAAGAGACAGTAAAAGACTCAACCGTTTTTTGATTATGGTACTGTTTTAGGATGTCGACAGGGGATCCATCTGCCATTAATTGTCCATTCTTCAATAAAAGAGCCCTTTTGCAATAAGTAGAGATCCATTCTTCATGATGGGTCACGCACAGGACTAGCCTGCCGTCGTTGGCAACTTGCTTGATCTTATCAAAACAGAGGCTCTGAAAGTCGTAATCTCCTACGGAAAGGATCTCATCTAAGATCAGGATGTCCGTCTTCAGATGCAGCAAGATCGAGGCCGCTAAGCGCAAAGCCATACCGCTGGAATATTTTTTAAAAGGAGTTTGCAGAAAGGCCTCGATTTCAGCAAAGGCGATAATCTCGTCTAAATGACGCACGACCTCCTTTTTTTTCATGCCGAGGAGCGCTCCGCAGAAGTAGATATTTTCTAAACCCGTCAGATCAGGATGCATCCCTGTGCCGATCTCAAGAAGGGCGCCTAATCGCCCAGAAAGGATGATCTTCCCCTTGGTCGGCTCGATAATTCTCGACATGAGCTTGAGAAGTGTGCTTTTCCCCGAACCATTATGGCCTAAAATGGCTACAACCTCTCCTGGGCGCAGAGAAAAGGAAATATCCTGCAAGGCCCAAAACTCGACCATTTCGTTGCGTTGCCAGCCGCCGGCAATCAGCCTATGCAAGGTTTTTTTCAAACTGCGGTGTTGGTTTTCTGCAGGATCAGAAAATAGCTGGTAGCGCTTGGAAATATTGCATACTTCAATAATCGGTTTCATAGCACATCAGCGAAGTTGCGTTCCAATCGACAGAAAATGTACACGCCAGCAAACCCGACAAAAAGGGCCACGCAGCATGCTGTTAGGAAACTGGTTGTTGGGAAATTTGAGCCGTTCAGAAAACTCCATCTCATGGCATCGAGGATGCCGGCCATTGGGTTCAAACGGTACAATGAAATCCATTTTTCGGGAACGGCCGAGGTTGAATAGACGATGGGAGAGCAATACATCCAGGTCTGTAAAAAAAACGGAAGAAGAGCCACTGCATCGCGATAGTAAACGCCTAACGAAGAAAAGAGAGAGCCCATCCCTAAGCCCAATAGGCTGAGCGGTACAATCCATAAAGGAAAAAGCATCATTTTCCAGCTGATTAGAGTAGGATTGAACAACAAAAGCAGGGACAAAACAGCGACAAGAAAAATGGCTTCGATCAGAGTTTCTAAAAGCGATGCCAAGGGCATTAACAGGCGCGGGAAATAAATTTTTGTAATGAGCCGGCTGTCCATCAACATAATGCCGCTTGCCCGTTGAATGCTGCTCGAAATAAAAATCCAGCAGATCAAACCGGTAAAAGCAAACAGAAAGTAAGGGACCCCGTCGCTTGACATCTGCATCCATCTGCCAAAAATAACAGAAAAGAGAAGGACGGTAAAAAGAGGTTGAAAGAGGATCCAGCCTACTCCCAAATAGGTTTGGGCATAGCGGGCTTTCAAGTTACGACGCAAGAGCATGAAGAGGACTTCGCGATAGCTGTAAAGCTGCCGAATGTTGATCCGGGACCATCCCGAAGTGGCTTGAACGATAATCGGCTTCATAAGTTTTATGGATTTAGATTAGGCATGAGGTTAGTCAGTTTCATTGCAGAAGTCAACCCATTTCTCATAGGAAAATTGCTCGTGACATTTTATGGGCGCCACGATTACACTTAGCATCGCCAAGTGCAACTTGTTTTATGAAATTAAGTAAAAATTGTTTTGCCGCCTCCCGAAAAGTCAAATGCATTTACTTCCTGCTGGACTTCTACCACTTTTTTTTAACCCGTTTCTTTTTTTGGAAAAATAAACCCTCTCGACAAGCCCCTCAAAAAATTTTGCTAGCAAACTGGGGCGCATTGGGCGATGTTGTTTTGTCATCAGGCGTCATAGCTGTTATCAGGACAAAATTTCCCGAATGCAAAATTGGATTCTTGGCCTCAAAAAAGTCCAAAGTCGCTTTGGAATCATGTCCTCCCGTTGATTGGGTCCACGAAGCGGACAGCTGGCTTGCGCCAGGCCGTTCATTTTGGAAAAATGGATTAAACTATCTGCATTTTCTATTGACGCAGCAACGCCGGCTCGCAAAAGAGCTGTCGCAAATCAAATATGATATCGCTATTGAATTAAGACCGTTCCTTCCTAATGTTATCCCATTGCTTTGGAATGCCGGCATTCCTGTTAGAATAGGGTTTTCTTCAAGCGGAAACTCAAGACTTCTCAATCAAACCATTGAATGGCATAGTCAAGATTACCTTCCCTATTGTTATCCAAGTTTACTGAAAAAATTGGATATTTTGCTGACTGACCCTGATCAAATCCTTCCAAAGATTTCTTCCAACTCGCTCTCCCCCTTATTAGCGAAATGGCCCTATCTTTTATTCCATCTCTGCTCCTCCGATGATCGAAAAGAACTGCCTTTGGATTTTTGGCGTTCGCTCCGTTGCAAATGCGAGCAGGCTGGATATAAGGTCTATTTTACCGGGATGGGAAATCGGGAAAAGGAAAACATCGATAAGGTTGCAAAAGACAACGAATTCAATCTGTGCAATCGGCTTGATTGGAAGCAGCTAGTCCAGCACATCCAATCCGCTCAAGGCATTGTTTCAGTCGATTCAGTCCCTATTCATCTCGCTGCTGCACTTGACGTTTCTTGCGCAGCGATCTTTCGAAACACAAACTATTCGCATCTGTGGAAACCTAACCGAACCACAACCCGCATCTTTGAGTTTAAGGACAATAATATTTGCGAAAATGTTTTTGAAACCATCAAAGAATGGATGTCTGAAACACAAACAGATCTAAACAAAAATTTGAAATTAAATGACGAACTACAAACTAACAATTTGCATTCCAACTTATAACCGCGCCGATTATTTGCCTATTGCACTTGAAAGCGTGCTCCCCCAAGTTACAGACTGCGTTGAGATTGCTATCTGCGACAATGGATCCGTCGACAACACTCCTGAAATCGTTGCATCTTATGTGCAAAAATACCCCTTTATCAAATTCTTCCGATTTGAAAAAAACGTAGGGCCAGACGGCTGCTTTATCAAAGCGGCTGAAATTGCGACTGGAGAATATTTCTGGTTTTTGGGAGATGATGACGCCATTGAAGAGGGGAGCATCCAAACCGTTTTACAAGCCTTAGATGAGAGTCCCAATTTATCAGGAATCTCTGTGAACCGAAAAATTTATGATCCAACTTTAAGCAGAGAGCTGCCTTACGAGCCGATCTTGCCAAGCCTTACAAAAAGTCGATTGTATGAAGATGCCGATGCCTGCATTAAAGATTTGTTCATCTACTTTGGCTACATGTCCGGGCAAGTGTGCTGCAAAAAAGTGTGGGAAGAGGCTATCTGTTCCACTCCCAATGTGGAAAGGTACTATAAAGCCTACAGCATTCTATTTCTTTGCTCCAAAATGGTCTTGATGAAGCAACGCTGGCTTTATTTAGACTCAGCTTATGTGAAATATCGAATAGATAACGATTCTTTCGCAGCTCAATTAGGACTCTACAAACGGTTTTTGCTGGATGTAGTGGAATATAAAACGATCGCAGATGGCCTTTTTGTGCTGAGCCCCTCCTTGCATCAATACTGCCTCAACAAAGTCTGCAAAATCCATATTCTGGCAAGGATCATTAAGATAAAAGCTTCGAAAGGAGTGAAATTTTTCTCGATCCGGGCGTTAGCCTCTATGCTTCCTCGGTATTGGAAGACGGCGTCATTTTGGTGCAATGCCGTTCCCTTGCTATTAATGCCTGGGTTCGCGCATGGCTTGCTCCGCTGGCTCTATCGGAAGCTAAGAAGCATTCGAAATAGAACGGTTCAAACCTCTTAAATCAGCCTGCAGCAACACAGCTAAAAGAAAAAAGAGGCATTTTCCGTGGTGCGTATGCAGAAAATAAAAATCGCATAACCCAATGAATAAAAATCCTGCAAAGATCGATAATGCGATCCGGACCGCTTCATGCTCCGATCGCTTTAAAGCTCTTTTAAAAAGGCTAAATAAAAATAAAGCAAACGCTCCAGCTCCTATCAAGCCTGTTTCTGCAAGAATGAGAAGATAAATATTATGGACTTTTGCAAAAAGGACTGTGGAATTATTTTCTGGAGCATATTCCCGGCTTAAAATCTGATAATTATTGTACCCCCCGCCCAGTATCGGGTGGTCTTTAAACATTTCCCAAGCGATATTTTGATAGACGATCCGCTCCTTGTCTGCAACAGAGACCACCTCGTTGTAATTGATAATCCCGCCCCGATAAAAAAATTGGTTATAAAATAACGATAAGCAGATCAATGTACTCGCTATGACTGCAGCGATCACGGAAACCCTTCTTAGAAACAGTTTATCGATAAATAAGTTCTTCCATTTTTCTGTGCGCAGAAACTTGCCGATGGACACGCCAAACCAAACGCATGCACCAATCACCGTTGCGATGATCGCCGCGCGAGAAAATGTGATGCTCAAGGTAAAAACCTGGATGAATATTGCTCCATAAAGCACCCTGCGGACCGCTGCCTTATTTTGAACAATGATCAAATAAAAGGTTGCGAGCAAGGAGGCAAAAAGAAATCCTCCCAGGATATTGGGATGTGTAAATGTTCCGCTGCAGCGGCATAAAACTGTGCGGTCGGTCGTCCAGCCTGTCCATTGATCGATAATCCAACGATATCCCCCCTCCATCGGGAAATGGAATCCCGAAATATTGACCTCTCCCAAGCTTTTGAGTCCTAATGATCCTTGCATAAAGTACTGTGCAATTCCGATGACGCATTGGAGCAAACCAACAAACAGAAATACCCAAAATATCCGGTTGATCAACTGGTCCGTTTGCAATGTCCTGAAGAGATCAGATACAGCGCAAAAGAGAAGCACAAAGAGGAAAAGCTGCGCCAATCGATAATATTGGATCGCATAATCAGCCGTGATCGAACAAGCGACGGATAATACAGCAGCAACAAAGAAAAGAAGCAAAAATTTTGCAGAGCCGCTAAGTAAAAAGGCTCCTATCCTTTTCCGGCCTTGATACAAGCATAGCCCAATGACAGACGCAATGATCAGGTCGGTTAGATAAAAGTCCATTTTTTTCGAAAAAAAAGAGGGAAGGTCGACGTTGGAAGGAACAAAGGAATAGGAGATCGCTTTCAATGCGTTTGCAAACCGTTTTTGAAAGGGGAAATACAGGATCATTAACAAGAGCATCCATTCGATAGACCTAGCTATGTTTAATCCCCGGATCCGCTCTATTATCTGCTGCGGCGAATAAGAAACACTCTTTTCCATACGATTTTAATCCTTGTAAACCATGGCGACTTGATATCCTGGCATGGCTATCTTCCAGCCTTTTTGTAAAAGAAATTCGATCACAAGCTTGCCTTTTCCTCCTCCAGGCAGACCGCAATCATCGATCAAGATGATGCTTTCTTCATGCAAAGATGAGAAGGCCGCCATGATCTCTTTTAAATGATGCAATTGGGACGGATCAGGATTCTCTATGTCGTAATCATAACTGTCAAGATAGAGGAGATCAATCCGTTTGCCAAAATTTTGAAGGAAAGAGACTGAATCGGAACAGACAAATTCAGCATTGGACAAATCGCACTGGCACGCTTCTTTGCTTTGATCGATCGCATGAGGATCGATATCGACGGAGTAGATACGCCCATTAAAGGCTTCGGCCCAATTACTCCAAATGACTGTAGAACACCCATCTCCAATGCAATTTCTTTCCCCGTTTCGCGCAGTCCCTGTTTCAACAATAATTTTTAAATCCCTTTTAACGAGTTGGTCGAGCGCATACCGGAATGTCGGATACCGTTTATCGCTTTGGGGAATCCGGCGAAGAAGAATGAGCTCCGAGATAATCTGCGAATAAGAAGCGCCGTTTTCCATACAATTTCAATCGTTGTAAACCATAATGACTTGATAGCCTGACATGGCTATCTTCCAGCCCCTCTCTAAAAGGAACTCGATTACAAGCTTTCCTTTTCCTCCGCCAGGAAGACCGCAATCATCGATCAAGATAATGCTTTCTTCATGCAAGCACGGATAGGCCGCCATGATCTCTTTAAAGTGATGCAATTGGGACGGATCAGGATTCTCTGGATCATAATCATAACTGTCAAGATAGAGGAGATCGATCCGTTTGCCAAAATTTTGAAGGAAAGAGACGGAATCAGAACAGACAAATGCGGCATTGGACAAATCGCAATGGCACGCTTCTTTGCTTTGATGGACAGCATTAGGATCGATATCGACGGAATAGACGTAGCCGTCAAAGGCTTTGGCCCAGTTGCTCCAAATGACTGTGGAACACCCATCTCCAATGCAATTTCTTTCCCCGTTTCGCGCGGTCCCTGTTTCAACAATGATTTTTAGATTCCTTTTAACGAGTTGGTCGAGCGCATACCGGAATGTCGGATACCGTTTATCGCTCTGAGCTATCCGACGAAGGAGAATAAATTCCGACACAACCCTAGGGTCAACTTGGATATTAGGGCAAAAAAATTGAAAAGGCGCGGCTTTTAAAGAGGCAAAGAAGCCAATGGCAAGCATAAATGCGAGGGCAGTCTTTTTCATAGTCAGGGTCCTTCAAGGATTTGGAGCTTTTGATAGTGCTGCATCAGATCGCGGAAGTGGGCCGCATCTTCAAACCGCATTTCTTTGGCAGCGCGGCGCATTTCAATCTCATATTCTTTGATCCTTTTGTCGATCTCATCGGCATCGATGTGTGCAGAAGGAGCCTTTTGAGCTTCTTGGAGTGTATCGGCCACCTCTCCAAAAGTTTCTGCAAGGTTCTGGATGAGCTCCCTCTTAACCGAGCGGGGCGTAATGTTGTGCTTCACATTATAAGCTTCCTGGACCGCACGGCGTTCTTGCGTAATGGCAATCGTCCTGTTGATCGAATCGGTCATCTTGTCGGCATACATGATCACACGGCCTTGGACATTGCGGGCCGCTCTGCCGCACGTTTGGACCAAGGACGTTTCGCTGCGCAAAAATCCTTCCTTATCGGCATCAAGGATAGCGACAAGGGAGACTTCGGGAATATCAAGCCCTTCGCGCAACAGATTGATCCCCACAAGGACATCGAACAGCCCTTTGCGCAGATCATTGATGATCTGGACCCGCTCAAGGGTGTCGATGTCTGAGTGGAGGTACTTTGCCTTGACGCCGATCTCGGTAAGATATTTGGTGAGATCTTCTGAGAGTTTTTTGGTCAGCGTCGTCACTAGGACGCGCCGTCCCAGCTCCGTCTCCTGGCGGATCTGTTCCAAGCAATCATCAACTTGGTTCGAGGCTGGTTTGATCTCGATCTTAGGATCAAGAAGCCCCGTTGGACGGATGATCTGCTGGACAACATCGCCGCCCGATTGTTCCACTTCCCAGCGTCCCGGCGTGGCCGAGACAAAGATCACTAGGTTCATCCGGGCGTGGGTTTCTTCGAACTTCAGCGGCCGGTTGTCGAATGCCGATGGAAGGCGGAATCCGAACTGGACAAGAGATTCCTTGCGGGCCCGGTCTCCGTTGTACATCGCATGAAGCTGAGGGAGCGTCTGATGCGATTCATCGATAAAGAGGAGAAAATCCTTCGGAAAATAATCGAGAAGGCATGGGGGTGGCTGTCCTGGAAGCCTCTGAGAAAAATGGCGGGAATAGTTTTCCACCCCCTTGCAAAATCCGATCTCTTTAAGCATTTCAAGGTCGTATTTTGTTCTCTGCTGGATCCTCTGCAATTCGACTAGAAGGTTCTCTTTTTCGAAGTAGGCAGCCCGTTCCTTAAGCTCTTCACGGATCGTCTGAATCGCATTCAAGCGGACGCTCTCCGGCGTAACGTGGTGGGATCCTGGATAGATGCTCACTTTGTCAAGCCGCTTTCTGACTCTTCCCGTCAAGGGATCGATCTCGCTGATCCGTTCGATCTCATCGCCAAAAAACCCGATCCGGTACGCTAAGTTCTCTTCATACGCAGGCATGATCTCTAAATTATCGCCGCGGGCTCGGAAGGTGGAGCGGATCAAGTCGTAATCGTTGCGCTTATAATGCATCTCGACAAGATGGAGCAAAATGTCGTCGCGGCGGCATTTTTGATTGATCGTCAACGTCAGCAGCATTTGGCTGTAATATTCAGGCAGTCCCAATCCGTAGATGCAGGAAACGGAAGCGACGATGACGACATCCTCCCTTTCAAGAAGGGAACGTGTCGCGCTCAGCCGCATCCGATCGATCTGATCATTGATCGCAAGGTCCTTTTCAATATAGGTATCGGTACGAGCGATATAGGCTTCCGGCTGATAGTAGTCGTAGTAAGAGACAAAGTACTCGACGGCATTGTCGGGGAAAAAAGACTTGAACTCTTGATAGAGCTGGGCGGCAAGCGTTTTATTGTGAGCAATGATCAAGGTCGGCTTTTGGACCTTTTGGATCACATTGGCCATCGTGAACGTCTTTCCTGAGCCGGTAACGCCAAGCAAGACCTGGGATTTTTTATTTGCGCGAATCCCGGCAACCAGATTATCGATTGCTTGAGGCTGATCTCCGCAAGGAAGAAACTCGGTCTTCAGCTGGAACACTACATCCCTCGGGGAAGGCTATGAGGATCTGGAACAAAATGGAAGCCAATCATCGAAGAAAACTGAAGAATGAAAATGAACGCCGCGATGACTAAGACTCCAATCAGTGTCGCTTTTCCGCCAGGAACTTGATAACCGGAGCTTGTCTGCTTCCGATAACGCCCCATCCAAACCATCAAGGCTGGCATGATGCCGAACAAAACAACAGCGCAGATACCGCCCGCAAAGTTTAACGCCTTGAAAAACAGCTGCGGATAGATCAAAGAAAGAACGAGCGGCGGCAGAAGAGCAAGGATGCACAAGCCGACGCTTTCCTGTTTCTTGTAGTTGATCTTAAAACCATCTGCAAGGAAGTGGACAAGACTGAGGGCCTGCGCAAGAAAGGAAGTCAGGATGGCAAAGAATGCCAATCCTTGGGAAAACACGCTGATCGAAGGAGACCTGACAATGGCGGCTATCGCTTGAGATGCTTCTTGATCGCTCATCAAGCTTGCAATCAGTCCATTGGGGCCTCTTAACGGGACGATGCCGAGCACCAAAATCTCCCAGATGAGGTAGATGACAAAGGCCATTAAGCTGCCGCCGACAATCGTGATCCTGACTCTTTTCAAGTCTCCATTCAAATAGGCTGTCAAACTAGGGATCATATTATGAAATCCAAAAGCGATCACAAGTAGAGGAAGAGCGGAAAAGACATATTTTGGCTCAGTGCGCAATAAAAGCCCGGGACGCAAGAACTGGATGCCGACGATGATCAAAAGGATAAAAAAGCCGATCTTGCCGAACATCAGTCCGCGGTTGACATGATCAACCCGCCGAGTTCCCAAATAAACGACCCAGCCGAATAGGATAACAAAGAAAAGGCTCGCTATCCAGATGGGCAATTTAAGCGAAAAAGAGTTTTGCAATATTGTCGAGACAAGGCTGCCGCTTCCTGAAATGTAAGCGACAAGGAGGGAATAAAAAAGGAACAAGTACATGACCCAGCACAAGTTTTTTCCCCATTTTCCGAGCGTGCTGCCCGACATGGACAATAGGTTGACCTGTTTGGAAAACCATCCATTGACTTCGACAAGAAGAAGGGCGGTCGCGGTCATAAAAATCCACGCAATGAAGAACATCAAAAGCGAAGGGAAAAAGCCCGCAAATCCGGTCACAATAGGAAGCCCCAGCATCCCTGCTCCAATGCAGCTGCCCGCTATCAACAGCATTCCGCCGATGACGCTTCCCGTTCCTTTAGCCATGAGAGCTCCTTGCTAACCGCTTTTCAACGATCCGGATTTCCTGGCCAAGGCGCCCAAGTTCATATCCTTCAAAATCAACAAACTTAAAGAACCGATCAAATGCTGGAAATACTTTGATCACCTGTTTGGCGAGCTCTTGCGCGACGAAGCGATAGTTCGGATGGCCGGCTGGAGAAGATCTCAGTTCGCAGAGCCATTGAAGAGAACGGAGGTTCACATTGTAATACCAGTGGACATTGTAGGCCATCGGAACGACATACTGCGCTTCTTCAGGCAGCTCTTCAGCAATTTGCTCATAAACTTTTTTTGCTTCGTCCATCGCATCCCGATATTGCTTTTCCATTTCCGTGTCCAGAATCTCATGAGGAATGAAATATCCGAAATTGCAGGTAAGCATCTGCCTGTCTTGCGTGAGCATCCGGTGGCGGTGCAAGTCGCGGAAAATGCCAAAGTCGGCAACGATCTCAAATGTGAAAAAGGCATTTTCAAGAGCGCGGGGAGACTTATGCCTCCGATTTTCACGGTAGTTGCATCCTGCATCTAAAACGCGATAGAGCTCTTCTTCAGGAAGATGGCGGCAATATTCTTCCAATTCATGCAGGCCGACGTCTGCGTACTCGAATAAAAGGGACGCTGCGACTTTATAAGGGCTGTCGAGATCGTAAGAGATCAAACGAACCCCTGCGCCGGACATCTTGGCCAGCGAAGAAGCATGGCGGTCAGCCAGCATTTTAAGATCGTTCTTCATCTGCTCATTGTACTGGGAGAAAGAACGCTGGTACTTATGCGATGGATCGCCGCGGCGGATAAAGGAAGGGATCACTTTCGACAGCTCTTGATAGGACTTCCTGCCGACATCCTGCATTTCAGCGAGGTTGTGGCTGTTGAGCTTCTGGATCAGATTCTCAAAGAACCTCCCGTTTCCATACATCCCCATATTAGTCAGAGCGCTGGAAGGGAGAAGTCCGCGTAGGCAATCTAGCACTTTAGCGCGTAAAGCTGCAGTATAGGCCACTTTCGAAACGTCATGTTCTTTAGGGAACTTCTTTTCCATTAACTCTGTCAGCGGCGGGATCAAGGCGGAATAAGTCTCAAATAGACGATTGCATGTTTGGATGTAGGTTTCCCGGAACGCCGACGTCATCAAGATCGGTTCTCGGTAATAGAGATATTCTCCGTCGACCTTTTGGTCGAAATAGATGTAGCGGGTCGATTTTTCTAGAGGCGAACCGCCAATGCGGCAGTCTTCCACAATTTTTGCTGCGAGCATCGAAATATTTTCAATTGCCAGGTGGGCGCCGCCCAGCTCTCCGATCGAATCATCGCCATATCCATCTAAGATCCGATCATAAAAGTTTTGTGCCTTTTTGATCGCCATGATCTGGTCTTCAAGGTCTTGCTCTTCTCTCCCCGTCTGATGAGTAGGTCCTGCAATGGCGGAAAATGCCGTCTCTTCATTGAGGATAAAATCCTTTAAGAGCAAAGACCTTAGTCCTAAGCTCGAGCGGGAGTAGCGGGAGAATAGAGCCCCTTTGATGACCTCAGGCAAATTGCGCAGCACAAAGACATTGCTAGATGTATTTGTCACATACCGTTCCAAAATCTTTATTTGGCTTTCTGTGAACTCTTCATAGCCCTCAATCATTGGTCAACCTCAATTAAATTCAGAATTTATTAGATCAGGGTGGCATATTCCTTTTGACACTTCAAGAGAAAATTGGCTCTGCCGATTTTTTATTGAAAAATTTGCATCCGTCTCTTACGTTCCCAGTTGAACCTATCCCAGTAATATGCTTCTATCGATTTTCGGGTTCTTTTGAGCCTACTTTTTGATCCAAATGACGGGGTTAATATCAGCTCTCGT
>JAFEGF010000052.1 GCA_018240225.1 Verrucomicrobiota bacterium | reverse complement strand
AGTTTGCCTACGACACCTTCCACCGCCGCATCAGCAAAAAACTCTACGCACCAACTAACGGCGAATGGCAGCTCGATGATGCAAGCGATCTCTGAAGCGCAAGTCGCCCAACTTGGCGCGATTAACTCGTGGATAGCTTCAACGTTTTTCCTTAACCCCAACGATCCGATCTACAATGGATTACGCGACAAGACGACACTCGGCCTTGAAGTCGCCTCCCTTTACGCCGCTGCCAAGGGCGTTGTGACATTTAATAAATTGGCTAAGGCGCCAGGAAAAATTTCAAGTCTAACTACAATATTGAATGCTTCAAAAACTGAAACCGGCGCCTCAAGCTCTTTTAATGCACTACGACTTAAGAACCGCCTAATTTCTCAAGAGATATCGAAAGGACATGCTTTTGAAAAACAGGTTCTTAATCATGGAGAATATCTTGGCTGGATTCGCACAAGGACTCAGTTTGCAGAACATGTTGAGAATGTATTAAACAACCCCCACTAGATTTAAATCGTTAAGAAATAATAGGGCTGCATATTGGCATGAAGAAACAGGAACGGTAGTTATTCAAAATCCGAAAGCCCTAGATGGAGGCACAGCTTTTCAGCCTTTAGAAGGCGTTGAATATTTTGAAAAAAGGATTAAATAATTATATGAATACCAGAACAATTAAATTATCACCGAATGAAGTTTTTCCATTGCTAAATATACTTAATGAAGTTTGCCATGGATTCTATGTCCATAATTTTGAAAAAAAATATTGGAGCGAAAAAACAAATTGTAGTTGCTTTGATGGACAAAATTTCTGAAAAAGAAAATGAAGATGAAATTATTCTTTTTTTAAATGATATTGAGTTGAATTTATTAAAAAAATCTTTCGAGGAGGTTTTAAGACAAATAGAAGAGTGGGAATTTCAAACACGGATTGGAGTAACAATACAAGAAGCTAAAGACATTATGAAAAAAATATTATGAGACCGATTTAGTTGTCTTAAGATGAATAAGGAATATCTTTTGATCTCTCTGCCGCCACTCTCTATTCCTTCTGTTCAAACCCCATGGGTGACAGCACCCCAAGCCTCAAACAAACAAGTCGCTCTCAGCCCTCTTCCTGAACCCCAAGGCCGCCCTTCCCGATCTAAGGCCAGGTCGGCAGCCATCGGGATTGGCAATGGTCTTGTTAATTTCACCGTAAGCGCCCTCCATGACCTGCATAACTGCGCATTCCTTCTCGGAGCAGAGATTTCTGAATTCCTCCCCGAACAGACCTCTTCGATGATACAAGCTATCTCTGAAGCGCAAGTTGCCCAACTTGGCACCTTTAACTCGTGGATAGCTTCAACGTTTTCCCTCAACCCCAACGATCCGATCTACAATGGATTCCGCGATAAGACGACCCTCGGCCTTGAAGTCGCCTCCCTCATCACGTGAGGCTACGCCGCTGCCAAGAACGTTGTGGCATTCAATAAGTTGGCTAAGGCGCCTACTTTAGATTGACCATCTTGGAAGGATCGATCGCCTTATTGAACTCCTCTTCCGACATCACCCCCATCTGCATGGCAGCTTCGCGGAGCGTAATGTTCTCTTTGTGCGCCTTTTGGACCACTTTGGCGGCTTTGTCATAGCCGATGATCGGATTGAGCGCTGTTGCCAGCATGAGGCAATTTTCCAAGTGCTCATTGATCTTTTTGTAGTTGGGCGTGATGCCGATCAGGCACTTATCATGGAAGTTGACGGAAACATCTGACAGAAGATGGATCGAGTGCATCAGGTTATAGATCATGACAGGCTTAAAGACGTTGAGCTCAAAATTGCCCTGGGTCCCCGCTATGCCGATCGCAGCATCGTTGCCGAGGACTTGAACCGCGACCATTGTCATCGACTCGCTTTGCGTCGGATTGACCTTGCCTGGCATGATCGATGATCCCGGTTCATTTTCTGGAATGAAGATCTCTCCCAGACCGCACCGGGGCCCGGACGCCAGCCAGCGGATATCGTTTGCAATCTTCATCATCGAGCAGGCTACCCTCTTTAAAGCGCCGCTCATCTCGACAATGGCATCATTGGAAGCTAACGCTTCAAACTTGTTCGGAGCAGAGACAAAACGGTGGCCAGTCAGCTCCGTGATCTTCGTAGCGACCTTTTCCGCATATTGAGGATGGGCATTCAATCCTGTGCCAACGGCAGTTCCGCCAAGCGCGATCTCAGAGAGGTGGGGAAGGGCGTTCTCGATCGCTCGGATCCCATGCTCGATCTGCGAAGCATACCCGGAAAACTCTTGGCCCAAGGTCAAAGGCGTTGCATCCATCAGGTGGGTCCTTCCTACTTTGACAACATCCATGAACTCCTTGGATTTTTTCTGCAGGCCTTGATAGAGCACCTTCAAATTGGGGATTAACATGTTAACGACCGCAAGGGATGCAGCGATATGCATCGCTGCTGGAAAGACGTCGTTCGAGGATTGGGACTTATTGACATCGTCGTTCGGATGGATCGGACTTTTAGACCCAAGGACTCCTTTGGCCATTTCGATAGCGCGGTTCGAGATCACCTCGTTCACGTTCATATTGGTCTGCGTCCCCGATCCCGTCTGCCAGACGTTTAAAGGAAAATGATCGTCGAGCTTGCCTGAGATCACCTCGTCTGCCGCGCTCACGATCAGGTCCCGTTTTTCCTTAGGGATAAGGTTGAGATCGCAGTTGACAATCGCGGCAGCTTTTTTGATCAAGGCCAGCTCATGGATCACTTCGATCGGCATCCGGTCCCGGTGTTTGCCGATCGGAAAGTTCTCCACTGAGCGCATCGTCTGAGCGCCATAATAGCGGTCAGCTGGGACTTCCACTTCGCCCAATGAGTCCTTTTCAATCCGAACATCTTTTCCCATACACCCTCCGAAATACTCCTCACGTTACCCCTTGATGAATTTCTTGTCATCATTCCGTTATTCGGGTGTAATTAAAAGTGCTAGTTAGCAAAAATCGGCTGCGGACGCCAACTTGCTATGTTGCCCTGCTTCGACAACCCCCTACGAGGTTGCCTGCATCGGGAACCCCTTCGGGCGCCTTGCAATTTGGCATCCTCGCTCGCTTTTTTGCTGACACTACCGCTTTTAATTACACCCTTATCCCATAAGTAAATGAAGTACCGACATTTGGACTTCTGAAGCTTTTTATGGACAACATCCGTCAACCAGCGTAACTTTATAAAGATTTAGTTAACCGATGAGGTGCATATGGCAACAGTCGATACTGCGCGCTTTGGTGAAGGAGCGCTATCTTGGTCTTGGCGTCCGGAGGCCAATCATGTCATGTATAATGAAAATCATGAACAGATTGAGGAGATTCGATTTAACTCCCAAAACGAAGTGCTCGAAGTTTTTTTGAGGCATGTTTTTCCTCTCTACAATCTGTGCCGATACGGGATCATGGGCTTCGTGGACAAAGGAGCTACAAGGACAACTCCAAAATGCTTTGTCGTTGCCACCGACGTAGAAAGTTGGACCGGGCCTTATCTCTATGGCGACTGCGCGACTGTGATCAATCGAGAAGGTTTGCTAGAACATCAAACAAACACGTTGAACAAGCTTTCCCGCATTCCCCTTGTGGGCATTGTTGCCAGCGTCGGCAGGGTCGTTTTAGCTGTCCTCCATATCATCGGACACGCTTTTCTTGCTTTAGTCACACAGAACAAAGGGCACCTTTACCATGCAGCAAAAGGAATGGTCGAGATCAAGTCGGGGCTTCTCGATGCAGTTCCCATCTTGGGACGCCTTCGTGCTTATGTCGCCTATCATGATGGATCGCATTTTAGTCCGACCTCGCATTGGGACTGCATCAAGATCTACAACCCAAACAACCCTGATCTGGTCGACATAGAAAACGGCCTTTGGAACAGGCCGTCTCCGCATCTCGTTACATTCCGAGCTTAAAACCCCCATGCAAAATGAAGGTCCCCTTTGTAGTCCACCACGTCCTGTCCAATCTCAGCTCCGGCGCGCAGGGCTAAAGAAAAGGATTCATCGATGTTCCAATTCAGATCGAATCCTGGAGAAAGACGGTTGGAAACATGATGGTAGCTCCACACTGTGAATGTCCCTTTCTGACCTCGCAACGATGCGGTGTAATTTTTATTGTTCACGTGCAACTGAGTAACCCAGCTGAGCCAATAACCATAGGAAAAACACCCTTTACGTGTCTCAAAACTGCGCGTGAGATAAATCCCCTCTTCGCATCTAAGCATCTGTTCGTTTTTGCCATTGACGTGCAAATCCAGGCTTTTGGCGCCTCTTTCTTTATACCCCTGTTGATGCAGAAAAGAATAATCAAGGTCAAAAAATGGTTGGATGTAGAAAGGGCTGATCTGGAAGTCCACGCCACCGCCTAAATGGGCTGTTAAATCGTATCCATGGTGCTTGTTCTTGGCCTTTCGATGAACCTTATGAAAATGGATGTTTCGATGCACATTGTAAAAGTTTTCTCCGCCGATCAAAGCAGCTTCCACCGCAAACCTACTCCACATCCAATCTGCATAGAGGCCTAAAAATCCAGACGTGATTTTCGCATTTCCTTGATGTGAGCTCCAATCAAGTCCAGAATAAGATCCGCCTCCGGCAATTCCGACAAGAATATTATTGTCAAAGCTGTAGTCTCCACCGACTGCGATGCCGCCTGAGACCGCATCGAACCCTCTTTGCTGGTGCGCATGGTCTTGATCAGTGACAAAAATAAAAGGATCAACCCATATGCTGCTACGAGGACATGGGCATATTTCAATGAGATGGCGGCAGCACTCTTCAGATGGATGGCGTGTGAAGATCGAGCTCAAATAACTGCGGACATTGTTATTGACAATGCTAAAGGCTCCAAACTGTGCAGGATGAAGCTGGTTCAAAGCAGAAACAAGCTGGTGTTTGCTTAATTCAGACAGGTCGACGACAACCTGATAAAGGTCTGCCTGGGAAGGGATCAACTGCCCATTGGAAAAATAGGTCTGCTTTTCTAAATACTTCTTTACCTGTCGCGGATTGTGCTGCTTGATCCGAGTGACGATTCCGGAAAACAGATGGTTGTCGCCAAAAGATAAGAGGACTCTATCTGACAAATACTGGAGCTTGAATGCAGCCTCTCCTGCTGGATCGAGGAAATGAACTCTAGCAAATTCTCCGGCAACACCGCCGGGTGCAGTAAGGAGGGTATAGACATACGAATCGGCAAAGTAGCTGCCTGGATGAGGCAGAACATTCAACGTGCCGTCCAGAACGGATGAACCAGATATGTTCAGCAAACTCGAATGGCCAAAAGGATCGATCTCATTCAAGAGCATCCCATCAGCTGCCTGAGCGAAATTTCCAACGATGTTCAACGTGCCTATCGAATTGCCGGCTGCTACGATCCCTTTGTTTATGACGGAACCGGTAGAACCTGTCCCTTTTAACACTCCTGCAGGATGGACAGCAATTGGAGAAGGGAGCGTTCCGTCCACAGACAGGATCCCTTCATGGACTGCAACTGGTGCTGAATAGGAGGAGTTGTCACCTAAGATTTTTAGGTTTCCAAAACCCTTTTTTTCTAAAACCCCATCGCCAGACAACGAGCCTGCATATTCCACCTTATGACCAACCGCAACATCGACAGTACCATCTCCTGACATCGCAATGTCCCTAAAAAAATTCAAGGAATGGTCTACTCTTAACGTCCCTCCGGCAAACTGGACTCTTCCAGAAGCTTCGCCGAGATTGCCGTTGCTCTTGATGCAAACTGTCCCATTGGCAATCGTTGTTCCTCCATAGTAAGCATTATTGCCAAAGAGATGAAGGATCCCCTCCCCATCTTTAAACAAGCCGCCAGATCCGAGAATATCGCCCGAAAAAGAAGAAAAACCATCGAAATCAAGAGCAAGCGTTTTGCTTCCTAGATGAACAGTTCCGCCGCTTCCTTGCAACTTTCCGATCGACAAGGAGGATGAAGAAATTTGGGATAGGTCAAAAGAGCCTGATCCATTTAATTCAATGTTCCCTGTCGGATAAAGGGCCCCAGCTTCTGAAAACTGAAGCATTCCTTGATCGATCCTTGTACCCCCTTCAAAAGTATTTGCACCTGTAAGGATGAGTGTGCCGCTGCCCTGTTTTGTCAACGCACCCTGTCCGCTGATGATGCCGGAAAAAGTCGTAGATGCAGTACTTGTTCCTACTATCAGATCCGTAGAACCTAACACCACATTGCCAGCTCCACTCAAGTCCCCAATAGTCAAATTTGGAGAAGAAAGAGCAACAATATCAAAAATTGCTCCAGATGAAACAGAAACAGCACCGCTAGGATTAAAGGTAGCATTGCCAGACAGTTCTAAAGTCCCAGCAAGAATATTAGTCGGACCCGCATACGTATTCGTATTTGACAACAGAAGCGTTCCTGTACCTGTTTTGTTCAATGCATCACTGGAAACCGTACCAGAGACTATGTCGGACAAAGTAAGCGTATCAGCCCCTCCAACATCGATAGTGGCGCCTCCTCCATTCGGATTCAGCGCTATTTGCTGAGAAAGGGTGAAAGTTTCTGTTACATTTAATTTGCCCCCGCTGAAAGTGATAGAAGGGGTCGAACCAAGATTGCCAGCACTGCTGATACTGATTTCACCTCCGTAAATATTTGTAGGACCTGAATAATTGTTGGCTGCATTGCTCAAAGTCAAAGCGCCTACACTTATTTTTGTCAGCGCTCCTGTTCCTGAAATCTGTCCTGCAATAGAGGAAGGAAGACCATCTGTATCAAATGTCCCTCCATTTGCCCCAAGCGTGATCCCTAAAGAAGAGGGAAGGTTTAGACCGGATGCCATCTGCAAAGCGCCACTATCTAGGACAAGAGAAGAACTCGATCCCAAGTTACCAAGGCTATTGATACTCAGTGTCCCGCCTTGAACGCTCGTCTCTCCAGTGTATGTGTTTGATGCATTGGCTAGTGTTAATGTCCCGTCATTGATCTTCTTCAATGCTCCAGAACCAGCAATAATGCCGTTGATGCTGGAATTAAATCCATCTGTATTGAAAATACTGCCGTTGCTCCCTAACGAGATTCCAAGAGTATTTGGCAGCATTAACGAACCAGCCATTTTCAAAGTAGCGTTATCAATGACAAGCGAACTACTAGAACCTAAATTGCCCATATTGTTGATATTAAGCACGCCGCCTAACACATTTGTCGCTCCAGAATAAGTATTAGAAGCATTGTCCAGAGTCAATGTTCCCGTGTTGATCTTGGTCAGCGGACAGCTTCCTCCTCCGGAAATCACTCCAGAAATGCTTGAATCAAAACTATCTGTATCAATCGTTCCGCCAGATCCGCTTAAAACCATTCCTATCAAGGAAGAGAGATTTAAAGCAGATGCCAGCTGCAATGTGCTGCTATCAAGAGCAATTGTTGTGGTATTCCCGAGGTTATGAGAACTGCTAATGCTGAGAGTCCCTCCAAGAACATTCGTAGGGCCCAAATAGGTGTTGGCTCCTGAAAGCACCAACGTTCCAGCATCAGTCTTCACGAAAGGATCCGCCGCGTTTGTTCCGCTAATTGCTCCTGATAAAGTCAATGTTGTCCCTGCTGCTACATCAAAAGTACCGCCTCCTTGTCCTGCTACGAACGCAACCGGCTGGCTCAATGCAAACGACGCAGTTGATGCTAATGTGCTTCCGCTTAGAAAGATCTCTGAAGTGCTGCTTAATCCTCCAGCACTGCCAATGCTCAAGGTCCCTGCAAGAACATTAGTCGGACCTGCATATGTGTTCATGTTTGACAACACCAGCATTCCAATGCCGCTCTTGTTGAATGCATCGCTGCCAACAGTACCAGACACCACTCCAGTCAAAGTAAGTGTATTGGATCCTCCAACATCGATCGTGGCGCCGCCATCATTTGGGTTCAGCACCATATTTTGAGAAAGCGTAAAAGTCTGCATCGCATTCAACTTTCCCCCACTGAAACTAATAAAAGGTGTCGAACCGAGATTGCCAGCACTGCTGATACTGATTTCACCCCCTAAAATGTTTGTAGGGCCTGAATAATTGTTTGCCGCATTGCTCAAAGTCAGTACGCCCGTGCCGATCTTTGTAAAAGCTCCCGTTCCGCTAAGAATGCCTCCAATGGAAGAATTATAACTATCCGTATCAATGCTCCCTCCTTGACTGCCTAAATTGAGATTAAGAGAATCTGGAAGATTTAAAGCAGCAGCCATCCTCAGTCCGCCACCGTTAAGAACAAGGCCCGCGGTAGAGCCTAAGTTTGCAACAGAGCTGATGTTAAGTTCGCCGTCAAAAACATTCGTGATCCCTGTATAGCTGTTAGAAGCATTGCCAAGGGTCAAAATTCCCGAGCCAGTTTTCGTAAAAAGACCAGGACCAGAAAGAACGCCTTCAATAGAAGAATTAGCTTGATTCGTGAAGATCGTTCCTCCATTGCTTCCGATAGAAACACTGATTGCTGCAGGAAGGGTTAAAGCGCTGTGTATCTCCAATGTCCCGCCATTGAGCGTTAATGCAGTACTAGATCCTAAATTACCAAGATCTGCAATACTGAGGTGCCCGGCCAAAACAGTTGTCGGCCCTGAATAGGTATTAGCATTATTGCCAAGGGTCAAAACCCCCTCTTTGATTTTTGTTAATCCACTACCAGCTCCTCCCGAGATCACGCCGGAAATGGTAGAATCAAATCCATTCGTATCAATTGTTCCCCGAGCACCGTTTAATGAAATGCCGACGGATGCTTGAAGGTTCATAGAGGATGCTAGCTGCAACGTTGCATCGCTAAGCTTAACCGCACTGCTATTACCCAAATTGCTGGGATTGGCAATGCTAAGCACACCGCCCATTACATTGGTAAGCCCAGAATAGGTATTCGTTCCTGAAAGGACTAATGTTCCCGCATCATTTTTCACAAGGGGATCGGCATTATTCGAGCCTGCTACAGTCCCAGACAATGTCAAAGTATTTCCACTTGAGACGTCGAAGCTGCCTCCTCCTTCTCCTGAAACAAATGTAATCGGTTCGTTCAATGTTACCGTTGTCGTGGCCTGAAATGAACCTCCGCTAAAAAAGATGCCAGAAGTGTTGCCGAGATTTCCTGAATTGCTTAACCCGAGCACCCCTCCGAGAATGTTTGTGGGACCAGTATAAGTGTTGGCGTTGGAAAGGATCAATGTGCCTGTATTGGTTTTACTGAATCCATCGCTTGAAGAAGCGCCCGAAATGATACCTGACAAAGTCAGAGTGTTGGATCCAGTGACATCGATGGTAGCTCCTCCTCCATTTGGACTCAGCATCATATTTTGTGGAAGAGTAAACGTCCCTGTTGCCTTCAACGTGCTTCCACTAAAAGTCACCTGGGAAGTGTTGGGGCTTAAATTGGACGCGCTCCCGATATTGAGGGCTCCCTTAAGGATATTTGTAGGACCATGATAAGAGTTCGATCCTGAAAGAGTTAAAACTCCTGTATCAATGATGTTAAACCCATCGTTTTTAGAAGAACCGGAAATATTTCCCTCTAAAACAAGGGTGTTCCCGTTGGTCACATCGATATTGGCCCCTCCTCCGCCTGCATTAAGAATGATGTCCGGAGAAAGGGTAAAGCTGCCTGTTGATTGCAACGTCCCGCCGCTAAAAGACACCCCCGAAGTTCCGCCAAGGTTTCCTGCACTGCTAATGCTAAGGACCCCTCCTAAAATATTGGTCGGTCCTGCATAACTGTTCGTATTTGTCAGAACTAATGTCCCTGAATCGATTTTACTAAGCGCATCGCTGCTGGAAGCTCCCGACACCACTCCTGATAAAGTTAATGTGTTCCCTTGCGTAACATCGATTTTCCCGCCGCCTGCATTGATCGCAATACCTGGAGAAAACGTAAAGGTTCCAGTCGATTGGAATGTACCGCCATTAAATTGCAAATTTGAGGTTCCACCAAGGCTTGATCCCGTGTTAATGCTAAGGGTTCCAGCATTGAGCTTCGTCGATCCGGAATAAGTATTCGAACCAGTAAGATAAAGCGTACCGCTCCCTAGTTTGGTTAAAGATCCCCCTGTTCCTCCGATCACTCCCGAAAAAGTCACCGCGGGGTTAGCTGTCCCGACAGTCAACGATTGGCTTCCAAGAGCAACAGCGCCGTTTCCACTCAAGTCTCCAATTGTCACAGCATTGCTGCTTGTAGAAATGTCAAATGTTCCTCCTTTGAAGACATCGATCGCGCCTGTCGACAGAAGAGTTCCCGCTCCGCCTAAAGCTAGAGTTCCGCCATTGATGGTTGTTCCACCTACAAAGTTATTTTGCGAAGACGTCAAAATGATCTTTCCTGGCCCTGAATAAATTAAGCCGCCTTGATCGCCTCCTCCAGATCCGCCGATCATTCCAGATAAAGTAACTGTATTGGACCCATTAACTTGAATTGTTCCATTTGTATTCAGGGTAATCGGACGGTTAGAAGATGTGGTTCCAGTAAATTGGAGCGTTCCGGGTCCCGGCAGATTAAAACTAATGCCGCCGCCGTTGCCCAGATTATTGTCATTTGAAATGCTCAATGTTCCTTGATTAATTGCCGTATCGCCCGTGTAGCCTGAGGAATTGTTCACACCGCTTAGCGTTAATATTCCAGAACCCCCTTTGAATAAGCCTCCCGAAGTTGTCGACCCGCCACCAGTTCCGTTATCGGAAGCAATGGTGCTTGCAATCGTCAATGCGTTGTCAACATTGATCGTTAAGGAGCTGCCCGACATCATAAAAATATCAGGACCGGCTCCCAGGCCATTCGTAGCACCTCCATTGCCGCCAGTCCCCCCTCCTACTATTCCTGCAGCGCCCCCGGTTGCGCCATTGCCAGAAAACGTTGGGTTATTCAAAGTCAAAGAAGATCCGCTTCGAAGAAAAATGCCTCCTCCAAGGCCAGCGCCGCCGCCGCCGGGCCCTCCAGCTAAAGATGATTGAGGAGTAGTTCCGCCACTCCCTCCTCCAAATAGGGATCCTCCGCCGCCTAGTCCTGGGAGATCACTACCGCTGCCGCCCCCTCCTCCTCCAAAATTTCCGTTCCCTCCCAAATTGGGCACTGAGTTGTCTATATATGATGCAGTTCCAGCTCCTCCTCCTCCTCCTCCAAACCCGCCTGTTGCACCATTGCCGCCGCCTGCATTTGTACCGATATTAAATGTCCCGCCGCCACCACCTCCTCCTCCAGAAAAATCACCCCCAGAACCGCCGGAACCACCATTTCCCTGCCCGGTTGATGAGCTGCAAGTTCCAGCCGCTCCTCCTCCCCCACCTCCTCCATTAAATACAACAGCAGTAGATTGCCCTGCCGATCCCGCAGAAGCTGGAGGAGAAGGTACATTACCTACGGAATTACCTCCCGCTGCACCATTTCCTCCTATATATCCTCCGCCAACGCCGCCTGTTCCTCCCACCCCAGTTATTTGATCGCCGACATTTGTGACCGACCCTGATCCCCCCATTATTCCTGAAGAGCTTCCACCGCCGCCACCGCCGCCTCCGCCAGCATAATTATTATAGTCTTGATTATATCCGATGTCTCCACCATCTCCACCTGGCGCAAACATTCCCCCGCCGCCGCCGCCCCCAGGTCCGGATATAGGAGAGCCCATACCAAAACCTCCTCCTATAGCTCCAGCTCCGCCAATTGCAGCGTTGTTATTGATTGCGAAATTCGAAACATCAGAATGGATAATGACATTGGCCGTATCATTAACAAACAATGCGCCTCCGGCGCCCATTCCTCCGCCGCCTCCGCCGCCGCCGCCGTAACTAATCGGGGAAATACTTGCTCCCCCATTTCCACCTTGCGCTGTAGCATTCTGCAGCGTTACAGAATTAAATGATTGAATTTGCAAAGTTCCATTTTGCACAAAAAAGATCGGATAGCCATTCCCATCAATTGTGATGTTATAAGAAGATCCTTGCCCTTCCATTTGAAGGATGCCGCTTGATAAATTAATAGGCGGCAATGGGCCGGATAAAGTAATAGTCAAGTTGTTGATTTGAGGGCTAAACTGGATGACGTCTCCGTTCGAATTGAAATTTTCTAAAGCGTATCTTAACTCTCCTGGATTTGGATAAGGAAGAGTATCAGATGTTAGGTAAACCTGCTCTGCGTAGCTTGATTTATTCAAAATACTGAACAGCAGTACAACATACGAAATATGAAATGGATAATATCGAGAATTTTTAAAATGCATGATACACCTAATATCTATAAACGCTATATTTCGCTTAATACGACATCTAATGTTTTTTTTAAACAAAATTGATCAATTATTTTTTAATAAATTTTAACAGTTTATTCGTAACAAAAATAAAGTCAACAAAACAAGATAGTTTTTATTAATAAAAAAATTAATTATTAATTATAACAAAAAATTTAAACAACCAACAACTTTACAACCAAAAAAACAAATGATATAATTATTAAAAAATCAAGATGTAATATGACAGCTTCTACAGCAAGCTCAACTAATTTATATGCAAGGTCTGTTTCTTACCGAAATAAGCTTGATGTATCCTATTATCTTCAAGCTCAAACAACTAACTCGTTGAATACGAACAGCATTAATATATCTTACTATTTGCCATCCAAGAACGGCTCCTCTCAGCCCATCGCTTCTCTTGTTTCAAATAAAAACGTGACTTCAGAAACTTCCTTAGAAAAATACCGATCGGCAAAATGGAATGGAAAACAAGTCGCCGCTGTTCTGCTTGGATCGGCCTGCTTAATCGGGCTTGCGGCATTAAGCATTCTCATCAATCCTTTTATCATTCTTGCAGCTCCCCTGGTCATTTTGACCGCAATGCTCGCCGTTCGAAGGCTATCCGCAATTGATTATCAAATTGTGAACATTGAAGAGAACACTATCACTCTCTCAAGTCGAGACTTTAAGTTAATATCCGACGTAAAACTGCCTGATGTCCGACTTCCAGACCTTGAATTTGTCCGTTACATGTTAGCTGGCGGAAATTATCAAGAGCTATTGCACGAGGCTGACAGGCTGATAGACGCACACTTGGCAGATGATGAATATCTAGGAAACTTGCTCAGCAACTTGCAAATTGCAAGAATTGCGCACGAAGAAGCTTGCTATCGACGGTTTCTAGCAGATCCAAGTTCTTATTCTAAAGAAAAGCTGGAGGGCGATATCGAAGCAGATAGAGAAGCGTTTGTAATATTTAAAGAAGACCTAATGCAAAGGGCATTATAGGCGAGGGGCCAGGCTATTGCCCACCCCTCCCTGCCATTAGATCAGATAAGGAGCAATGCGAAGACGAAGGCAAAGAGAGAGAACGACTCTACAATGCCAAGCGCGGCAAAGCACTTACCAATGATCGCTGGTTGTTTAGCGGAAGCTTGGATACCCGAAGCTGCGCACATCCCTTGATAGATCGAAGAGAACAGCAAAGCAAGCCCTACAGAGAAGCCGATGCCGATCCCTGAAAGAGGAGATAATGTGCCAGCAGCAATGCTG
>JAFEGF010000051.1 GCA_018240225.1 Verrucomicrobiota bacterium | reverse complement strand
TGAACACGAACAACAAGCTCGTCCAGTCGATCTTTGCAATGAAAGAGCAGAACCCGGAGCTTGCCAATGAGATGGTCCACCATCTTTATGAGCTCTCCCTCCTCTCTCAAAAAGAGCTGGAGCCAAGCGCGATTTCCCAGTTCGTCTCACGCTCAAATAAGGTCCTTGAACATCTGATGCGCTAGACCTGTCGTAAAGATCCGCGCCATTCGCATTCTGCCCGCATTAAGCAGGCCTTGAGCTGCCTTTATGCGGGCACTTTTTTTACCAAAGCCCCTTTATTATATTACTATTATTTGAACAATATAATTAAATATTTAATTAAATAATATTTAAAATAAGCTATATAATTTATATTAAAAACATGATATGTTATAATGTATGTACTTTTTTTATACAAATTTATGACACATTACAATTTAAGCAACAATCCGTCTTTAATATTTTCTTCTCAGCAGCCTGCTGTTATTCCTCCTCAGGACTTACCTGCCCCTCCCCCCATTCCGAATGAACTGCACCTGATCGAAGCTGTAGAACATAATAATGCGACAGCCGTTCAATATTTGCTGCTAGAGGTTGCTGAACCGACTGCTCGAAGAAATGCTTATCTGCTTGCTTATCAGCTCGGTCATATTGACATAGCCCTAATTCTTCTAAAAGCCGGCGCTCCTCTTATTGGTTCGTTAGAAACTTTAGCTTATAACGCAATCAACCAAGGTAAATATAATAGCGTTTCTTTTGACAACCTATCTGCATACATCCGTGAACATGGGTTAAGCTTTAACCTCAACAACAAGCATGGACCAAAACAAGAATCTCTTCAAGAATGCGCTGCCCGCATAGGATCGCACCTTGCGCTGGCTTGGCTGGACCAGTTTTTGATCAGCACGGAAGGAGCTGTTTATGACAACGAATTTTCCGATCAAAACGACTTCCAGCTTCCTTCGTTAGGGTTGCCGGATCAAGCAGATTCAATAGGAAATAACAATGATCCATGGAACTTCTTGATTGGTTTTGAAGGATTTGAGCAGGCTCCTGCTCTGTCTGAAGATCCAACCCTATCACCCTCTCCGGTCGATTTCCATTTCGGACAACCTCTTCTATCCGATATTCCAATTAACTCTGCACCACTACCCAGCTCATCTGTTCAAAGTTTAAACGGATCTTCCAACGGCATTCCTGCGTACTTCATTGATTTGACTCTAACCGATGATACTCCTGAATTGCCCTTCCTATCTTTAGATCGTATCCGTGCTACGCAAGAAATCGATCATTTCAATAGTCAGTGGGTTGAAGCTATTAAGCAGACAAACTGCGACAACTTGCTATCTCTTTTGCAACAGGCGAAGCAAAAAAGGATCCCATTCGATATCAATGTTAAAAATCACATCGGATACACCGCTCTGCATGTGGCTTGCTGGAAAAATAATTCAAAACTTGCCAGGCTACTGATTGATGCAGGCGCCTCGATCGAAGCTAAAAATAATAATACGAATCAAACTCCTCTAGACGTTGCCAGCACACCTGAAATCAGAGAACTTCTAGAAAACGCCCGCACAGCTCTACAGTCTTCTTTACTACCGCAGCCCTCCCAACAAGAAATCATCCAATTCAATCATAATTGGTTAGCAGCTTTATCGGAACAAAACTGCAATAAGCTGCTATCGCTTTTGCAACAGGCCAGACAAAACAACATCCCATGCAACTTGAATGTTAAGTACATAGCTGGGCTCAGCGCTCTGCATATGGCTTGCCTACATGGACATTCTCAGCTTGTCAAATTATTGATCGAGTCCAAAGCGGACCTCAATGTAACGGACAACCTCAAAGATACACCGCTTCATGCAGCCTGCATGCATGGACATTTAGAAGCTGCCAAGCTATTGATCGCGGCAGGTGCGGACATCCATGCAAAAGGTGGACAAGGATGTACCCCCCTTCATAACGCCTGTAGAGAAGGACATTTACAAGTCGTAAGGTTTTTGATCCAAGAAAAATCTAACGTTAATGCTCTAACAAATCTTAGAAATTCACCTCTTCATTTAGCCTCAAGAAACGGACATTTCGACATCATTAAGCTTTTGTTTGGTGAAGGCGCCAATATCTATATAAAAAACAAGAGGGGAAAAACACCTCTAAATGTTGCCCGCAAACCTGAGATCCGGCAATTTCTACAAAATGTCCTTACAGCCCCGCAGACTTCTTTTCAAACGCCTCCATCTCAACAAGAACTCCATGAATTCAACCTCCGTTGGCTTAAAGCGATAAAGGAGTCAAACTGCAACGACTTGGTATCTCTTTTGCAACAGGCGAAGCAAAAAAGGCTCCCATTCAACATTAATGTTAAAATTAATACCGAATACACCGCTTTGCATGTGGCTTGCTGGGAAAACAATTTAGAACTTGCCAGATTATTGATCGAAGCAAAGGCTAGCGTCAAGGTTAGGAACAAAGATGGACACTCTCCTCTTCATCTAGCCTGCATGCATGGAAATGCTGAACTAGTCGGGTTATTGATCGAAGCAAAGGCTGGAATCAATGATAAGAACATTACTGGAGATACTCCTCTGCACCTCTCCAGCAGTTTCGGCCATTCTAATGTAGTTAAGTGGTTGATTGATGCAGGCGCCTTGATCGAAGCTCTAGATAATAAGAGTCGAACTCCTCTAGATGTTGCCTCCACTCCTGAAATCAGAGAACTATTAGAAGCTGCACGCGCAGCCCAACAGGCTTCTTTACAACCGCCTCCTTCTCAACAAGAAATCGATCACTTCAACACAGAATGGATAGAAAGTGTATCAAATCATGACTGGACTAAGCTGTTTTCCCTGCTGGAAAAAGCAAAACAAAAGAACATTCCGTTCAATATCGATGCAATGGATAAATTTGAACGTACAGCCTTGCGTCAAGCTTGTATTTACGGACCATCCGATCTAGTCAAGCTATTGATCGATGCAAAAGCCTCGATAAACCTTCCAGACGCAGAAGGACTTACACCCTTGCATCATGCTTGCAGCAATAAAGGCGGTTCCGAAGTGGCCAGACATTTGATCAATGCAAAAGCCTCGGAAGATCTTTCAGATGCAGGTTGGATTACCTCTTTGTATATTGATGCACAAGATAGCGCGAAACGGACAGCCTTGCATTATGCTTGCCTTTGCGGAGATTCCGATTCGGTCAAGCTTTTGATCGATGCGAAAGCTAATATCCATGCTAAGAATCAATGGGGACAAACCCCCTTTTACCTAGCCTGCTTCAACGGACATTCCGATGTAGTCAAACAGTTAATCGCTGCAAAAGCTAACATCAATGAAAAATATATTACGGGAACTACTGCCCTTCATGCAGCCTGCTTGAACGGATATCCCGATGTGGTCAGACAATTGCTCGCAGCTGGGGCCTCCCTCGATACTAAAAATGTTAACGGAAAAACTCCTCTACAGGTTGCCAAACCAATTGTGATCCGACGACTTCGAGAAGACGCCCTCAAAGTCCAACAGGCTTCTTTACAACAAGAAATCGATCAGCTCAACAAAGATTGGTCTTCAGCTCTTTCAGAGAGACACTGCACTAAGTTGCTATCTCTGTTGCAGCAGGCCCGACAAAAGAACATTCTATTGAATGTCGATGCTAAAATGCCCTATTTCCTGACAACGCCTCTGCATCTTGCATGTGGAAGCGGGGACTCTGAACTCGTCAGGCTACTGATCGAGGCCAAAGCTAACATTAATGATCAGGACAAAGATGGAGATACCCCCCTTCATGGGGCCTGCCAGAGTGGACATTTACAAGTAGCAGAACTATTGATCAAAGTAGGTGCAGACATCAGCATAAAAGGCGAATATGGATACACCCCCCTCCACGACGCTTCTTACCGGGGGTATTCAGAAATCGTACGGCTATTGATCAACGCAAAAGCTGATGTTAATGATCTGACCACAAACGGATACTCACCTCTTTATTTAGCATGCAGCTCCGGGCATTCAGATATCGTCAAGCAATTGCTTGCTGCTGGAGCTATCATCGATGGAAAAAACAAAGAAGGCAAAACCCCTTTTCAAGTGGCTAAAACACCTGAGATCAGACAGCTTTTAGAAGCAGCTCGTCTTAATGCCAACTCAAGAATGGATGCTCCTTTCCAATCAAGAACTCCACATGCTCGAAAGCTCGAAAGCGCAGGAAAGCAGCTATTGAAGCGGGTCGCTGAACATTACGGTCCCCGCTATCATACAGCGCTGACCGAGCTACTGATCAAAAACAGAGGACGTTGGGGGATCGATTTTGCCCGTTACTCTTCAAGAAGGATCGATAAGAGGGAGTGGCTTGCCCCGTTTGTCCAATTTCTAGAGGCTCATCCTGGGAGCAAAACTGCATCCCAAGTCGTCAAGCAGCAGCTGGCCTTCTTTCAGTTTTCCGACTCGTCAGGCAACGAAACCCTCACGGATAATCTGTCGAGCGCTGAGAGGTTCGTGGAAGAGTGCCTGAGGGAAAACGTACAGCCGCCAAGAGGGGGCCAAGTTCCTCTTTCCGACTATTTTGCTAAGGAAGCCTGCCAGACCCTCTTTTCGCTTAAACTAAGGGAATGGAACTACATGGTCAACCATCCCGAACGGTATTTTCAGGGTTCTGAGCGGCGAGAAGATGCGAGCACCCCGCGATGTCCCTGCTTTATTTTGGCCCAAGACAAAAACCAAGTCCGAGCCCACATCATGCAAGCCCACTTTGGAGCAATAGGCTTTATTGAAAGTTTTGGAAAGGATGTCGGCCAAGAGGCCCTCCGATTTTTGTTCACGGAAGTCTTAAAGTACAGCAGAGTCCCTTCGGGAAGGATCAGAGAAGATGAAAGCGTCATCTTATCTTGGCAAGAGTACAACGCCCTCGAGCGTTATTTGGCCGAGCTTCCGCCCTCTGCTTTGCCAAGGCTCCTTGTTCCAATGCGGGAAAAGCTTATCCAGCCTATCGAAGAGCTTTCTGAAACCGATTCAAGCGGCGATGACACGGAATCGGCAAGCGATGAAGAGACCTCCTACCAAAGAGGAACGAATAGAGAAGACCGGCCGGCGAAGCGGCGCGAGCGCAGCCCTGATGAGAGCCCTGAACAAGATTCTCTTCCAGGGTCGTTCAGCACCTTTCATGATCTGACCGGGTCCAGAAGCTCTGAAAAACGGACAACGCGGGGAAATGAGAGCGTCTCTTCAACAAAAAGACATCGGAAGAATGCATTTGAAGCACCTGAGCACCATGGCGCCTTTGTGCCTTTGGAGGAGCAGCTAAATCCTTTTCCTCTAGATGCTCATTCCAAACGGCGAAGAAGAGGCAATGAAGGAGAGATCCCTGAAGTGAATGGCTTTGCTGGAATGCCGTTGCTCGATGATGATCGAGGAATGGTATTTTCAGACAACCCCTACGACACATTGAACCGGACGTCGATCAAAAAAATCAAAGAAGCTGTTGTCCGCGAGGTCACAAGGGAATCGGTCGTCCTTCGGCAGATTAAACCTTACTCTTATCCAATCGTCGACAAGTTGAACAGCTTGCCTGCTGCAAAGCCAGCTTTTTCCTGGACCCGGTCTTTAAAACCCTATCAAGAAGAATCCCTCCAAGAGCTGCTTCGTTATGACTCGCACGGACTCTCCAAACTCCTTTCCCTGGAAATGGGCCTTGGAAAAACCTATGTGTTTGCAGAGTTTCTAATCGACAAGATTGCAACAAGCCCCTCTCCTCAGCTTCATGTCGTATCGGCACCGGTCGGCGTAGTCGGCCAGGTCCAACAAGAGATCTCGAAGCTTTTGCTTGAAGCATCGATCACCGCCTGGCAGCTCACAGGAAAAAGACCGTCGAGCCCCCAGCTCTGGCCTCAATGCCGCCAGCTCTTAGATTACGCGAACAAACATCCCGATGCGCTGAAATCGGTCTTGCGCGTCCTTCCTTATTTCAAAGACGCCCATGTTTACGGAATTCCTGCATCAAGTCAGTTTTTCTCTATGCCGGAGCTGCGGGGGCAACTGTCCTCCCTGATCAAAGAACATTTGGATGAGATCGACAATCTCCTGATTGAAAGACCGGAAGAGCGCAAGCTGTTGGAAGAACAGCTCGATGCAATCTACACAGACTTCACACTACCGATCCGCTCAAATGAAGAACTTTTACATTATTTTACAACGCGGCAGCCTCTTGAACGGCTTTGCAATATCGCCGGACGGATCCTCGACCTTTATCCCGGAAGAAAACAGCTTGGAGAACCCATTCCCATCCGCTCAGACCAAGAGCTTTGCACACTGCGCAATTTGGGCCTATCCCCTTCTCAAATCACAAAAGAGCAGTTTATCAATGCTTGGACCGCAAAGAAATCAGATCCTGAGCTCAAGTCCCTATCGGCCATTCCTAGAGCTCCTAAAATCTGTTTGATCGGCTTGAACGACCTGTACAAAGTCCGCGATCAATTCTCTCAAAAACATGTAGGAGCTCTGATTATCGATGAGGCCAACCGAGCTCAAAATTCTCTTTTAGTAACATCAAGACAGCTTCGAGAGACTATAGCCTCATTCCGAGAGTCTGCCTTTGAGAACAGCGATTCGAACAATGTTCTTTTGGTCACGGGAACCCCATTTGAAAATAACTTGAATGAACTTTGGAGTCTTTTAGAGCTTGCCAATGAAAGTAGCCTATTGCCGCGCACAACTTGCAATTCCTTGGTGAAAGATACGCTGCTCGCAACGATCAGGCAAATGATCAACCTCTGCGGAAAAAGCTCAAAGGCAAATAAAGAACTGATCGAACAGTATGTCCTTATTTCGTTTGCGCAATTCATGGCCCTGCGGAACATGGTGCAAAAAATGGTCCATCGGAAGAATACGAGCGATCCTCAGGTCATTGAAGACTGGAAGGGACGGATCCCCAGCAAGACCATCCGAAAAATCATCTACGAACTCAATCCTCAGATGCGAGATCTTCTCAACGAAGTGCAAGAAGGAAAGCGGGGGCTTTCCGAGCGATCGCTCCAAACACAAATTCTGATCCATCCCGAATTGGCTGGCCAATCTCTTGAAACACAGGAAATTAATGGGTGGCCGTTCCTAGAATCCTTTAGAACGGGAAGCAATGCACATAAAAAAGCTTGGATCAAGTCTTCTCCTTACTTAAGCGCAGTCCTTACCGATGCGGTGTTCCAGACATCGATGAGAAATAATCAAAAGCGGATTATCTTCTGCGACCGCAATGCCTTGGGATCTGCCTTTAAAGAGACGATCGAACACTTTTACCAAAACGCCAAAGTCATTATCTACAATGGCAATCTAAAAAGAGAAGAAAGAGATAAAGCGATCGCAGAATTTAAAAACGAATCGTCCGACCACCCGACTGTCTTGATCGCCATGATCAAAGCGGGCGGAGTCGGGCTTAACCTTGCCGAAGCGCATGGCAGGCACATCTGCGCGACGCAATGGAACGAAGGGCAGAAACGGCAAGCCGATGCACGATTGATCCGCGCTAACAATATTGGAGAAAAAGACATGCCCGAGATCGAGTTCCCGGGAACTTATTACTCTGCCCACCCGAAAGCAGTCCGCAAAAAGAAGAGGAACTGGGAAAATTTCCTTTGGAACACTTCAGACTCGGCTAAAGACCTCTTCCGATCATGGACATCCGTTCTGAAAGCGGAAACTCTGCAGGTTCTTTTGAACACGACCATCGAAGATGGCAATAGACGGAACACCGACATTGCAAAAGCAAAAAATGTCCAAATTTCCGATCTTCTCGACCGATTTTGCGATTCGATTTCGGAAGACCGTTTGAACAGAGCGATCTCCTTGGCAATGGGGCCGTCCAGCAGAGCCGGCATCGAGCAAAGCCCATCTCCAACCGAGCTTAGCGATGACATTCCATCCGCCTCTTCCGATGAAGAACGGACCCCTTCGCCAAGCGAGATCAGCGATGACGCTACACTCACTCCTGCTGTACTCATGAATGCTCCGGTTGGGCTTGGAAATAAGTCCAATAACTGCTGGTGCAATGCCCTGCTCCAAATGGTCGCTTCCACTCCTAGTTTGCGCGCATGTTATGAATCATTTGCCCGCCATTACATCCCGCAATCAGATGCTTCAAGCTCCGGCTTTGCCGCAAGCTCTAGCGGCTCGCAGCGATCTTACTTGGACGAATACTACGGACAGATCCTGCTTTCCGCATTAAATCTTTATGATCAATCGCAGGAAGCTCTTTCCAGTAATATCAGTCAAAACGTTAGAGAAGCGCTCCACCATTTTTCTTCGGGCGCCATTTCGTTAAACTCATCTCACAATGAAGATGCTTATGAAGCGCTGAGCATCCTGTTGCAAGGCTCCGATGCAAGCTCTCCGCTTTTTACTCCTCTTTCAACGATCAGAACGTACAGCCCTCTTCCAGGCCTTCCTGCATTACCGAATCCAACGAAACTAGCAAACAATGAATATAGCAAACTAGAAGTTGGCAACCGCTCGACGATGACAACAGCAGTCCCTGAAATTCTCCTCCCTTTACAAAGCAATGAAGAACAGTCCTTCTCTAGCTTGCTCAGGCAATTTTTCGACTCTCCAGCCCTGCCAGATACTCCACCTGCAACTTATTTAAAAGGACATGGATTATTCAAATACCAACTGCAAAGGATCCAGAACCAATTTCAATCAGTCCCGAATGAGTTCCTCCTTCAGTTAGGACGATTCCGAAAAGAAGGACCTCTCGATGATCCGATCCTGCGTAAAATGAACATCGCCGTGGCTGTTCCCTTAACTCTAACTTTACCTCCAGAAGCTATTGCATCTTCCATCGAGACTCCTCCTTCCTATCACTTGGACTCTTTCATCGTCCATACCGGCGAACTTGAAGGAGGGCATTACTTCACGTATAAAAAGCTGGAGGGGCAATGGTGGCTATGCAATGACAGCCATGTCGAACCTGTGGCTCTGCAAGAGATTGAAGGGATTCTAAATGGAGGGATGACCACGTATCTCCACCACTACACAAAGCAAGCTTAGAGAGCCCAATCGGATCGATTTGACACTGTCTTGACAAGTCGAAATTCACAAAACCTGGCCGGTCGCGGCATACCATCAAATATCCATTTGAGCGATCACACCCTGCAATAAATGCTTTCACGATGCTTTTTGCAAACCATTTATATTTAAAGACTTTCGAATATCCGCATTTCATTAAATTATTAAATAGCTGAACACTTTAAATTAAAACAGCTTACGAAGCAAATATTCATTCTCATAATAATCATAATTATGTATAATTATAACTAAATAATAAAGACCGTATGGGGATAATATGAGTTTAAAAATTAATCCTGACACTCTTAATTATGCAGGCGCTATCCATCAATTGGATCCAGCTACAAGGACCAATGGAACGTTAGGGCCATCTTGCGTCGAGGTTTTTCTCCATGTCATCGGAAATGAGCACCCTGAGATCAGCTGCGCCAAAACAACCTATTCGCAAAGTTTGACCTCCGATCAGGACCCATATGAAGAAGCAGTCGAGGAATTCAAAACCGATGGCAGCAAAACAAAACTGATCGTTCCGATCATCATTGAAGGCTTCAACACGAGTTTCGTAAGAAACGGCGGACACTTGAATACGGTAAGCGCCAGGATCGATTACCTGGTTAGCATGATTTGGCACTTCTTGTGCGGCGGAAGCGTGGAGAACCACATTGTCATGCTTACCGTATCAAAAAAAGACAACGATTCCTATGAGGTCGAGTACTACGACCCGAAAGGAAGAGGCATCAGCTCCTCGCAAATTATCCAGTATTCAAAGGACACCCAAAATGTGGAAGGGGTCATTAATACTGTCTTTAACACCCTGTCGGAAGGTAACGCCAAACGGGTCGACCTAACTTATCACAATCAAGGAAGGCTCTATTCCGACCAATCGATCTTCAATAAGGTCGACTGCGGATACTATGTCATGCAGCGCGCAGCTGAAGCAGCAGGGCGCACCGATTTCGGCTTTACGAATATTGGGGACATTGCAGACAGGGCATACGCAGTCATACAACAACACCCTTCTAGCCAATCGATGGAAGCGATCTAGCGGTATTGCAATAGCCGGCTTTCATCGAAGGAAACGAAGTTGGAGCCGGGGTATGCCACCGTGGCGTCGATCACCTTGCCATCAAGAGAAATGGCCTCTATAGCACCCATATGCTGATCAAGTGTAATGATAAAGGCCGCATTCTCCTGCTCGCCTTTTAACATGTACCACATTTTGGCGTTCTTGACCTTTCGGGGAGACACTCCCCAAGAGCCATCCCCGAAGTAGACGACCCCGTTCGGATCGACTTTCTCCTGTTTGATCGGATGGGTCCGTTTAAACGTGTGGCTATGGTGCTCAAAGGCCCCATTCAGATGGTACTGCTCAAAAAGAGGGCACCAGTTCTCCCGGATTTGCCGGGGAGCTGAGCCGTTGTAGGGATAGACCGAAGGGTAAGCTCCGATATGATAGGCGGCAAATTTGTAGGCGAAGTTCTCCCTTTCGGAAAGAGTATCTGCCAGCCACTCTGTCTGCTTGCCGCCGATCGGGTAGGTATGCCCCGTATCCAAAAGGGTCAAGCTTAAATAGGAACCAAAATCGATATTTCGATAGGGGATATTTTTTTGCGGGAAAGTGAAGATCTCATAGAAGAACAGCTCGTTGGTGAACGGATCTGTCTGGGACCCTTTGACATCATGGTTTCCAACGACAGGAATAAGCGGGATGAGCCTCCCATCGGACGTCACCATTTGGACTTTCCACTCCCGAAGAAATGTCCTCCACCGGTTGATCTCCCAGTTTTTGGTATGGAAGACGGAGCGGCGTCCGTTCGAATAGGCTATATCGCCTCCGACGACGACAAAGTCGGGATCTTGCGCAGCGACCTGCGCGCACATCCTTCGGAAGATGTTTAGATAAAAATAGGCATCTCCCCCGATGGCAAACCGGATGGGACGGTCAAGTTCTTGCGGCATGGTCCTGAACTTGTACGTCTTCTTTTTACCGGGAAACATGAACTCATAATCGGTATTTGGCGCCAGGTCAACAAGCTCAACAGTATGGGCGATGTAATCTGTCGAATGCAGCGGGTTGTACGCCCCTTCTTTGCTTTGCCAGGTCTTCTCGCCGATCCGGTGGTATAAGACCACAGACTGCGTTTCTTTTTTATCAGAATGCCATTGGACCGTCATCGTGGTTGCAGGATCATGCGTCCATGTCAAATAGAGGATGGATGGAGACGAGGCATACACCGCAGACGAGATCAACAATGAAAGCAATAATAGAGCCAAGCGGAGCATAGGGACCTAATGCAACCTTCAAAAATTGCCCACTCTATCAGAATCATTATTTCGGTAAACACAAACAACATGAAAAAAACAGGAATTTGGCAAGCCCGGTTCGTGCCTTAAGGGCGCTTCACCTGCCTTTCGTTAAAGCTTCTGCATGCTTCCAAACTTCTTCGTAAAGTCGCTGTAGCTCATGAACGGGCTTGGACGGCCGCTGCCATCGTAGCGGTAGACCATCTGCGCCTTAAGCTCTTCTTTGGACATCTTGCCCATCCGGATCGAGAAGATCTCTCCATCGATGCCGACAACCAAGTGGTTGGAAGGGACAAAGAGGGTCTTTCCTGCAGGCAGGTTGACGTTGTAGAAAAGAACTTCGGCCACTTCATGGGTCTTCGCCGTTCTGCCTTCGGCGCTGGTCAGCTCGACGTTTCCATGCAGTTCCGACTTCATCAGGGCGATAGAGCCTGGGACAGAAGAGCGGACTTGGTTGTTCCCTGCCAAAGGCTGGTCGCTTACGATTTGCACAGGACCAGCGCGGAAGGTATGGCCCATCTTTTCAGAGTAAGCGCCTTGGACGTAGCGGAACGCTGCATGAGGATCATCGAAGTTTTGCCAATTGCCTTGGAAGACGCGCGCTTCATTTTGTGCAGGATCTTGCGTATTGATATGGTGCCTAGCCTTTAACTCTTGGATCTTGTCCCAGAGGTTTTCCCACTGCTTGCTGTCCATTTGAGGAGGTTTGCCCATCTGCATCCACATCTGCTTATCTGCCTTAATTCCTCGAAGGAGGATGTTTTCCCATGTGATGTGCGTATAGGTATAATCAGGGATCAACGGGAGCGCTTCTTTTGTAAAATCGTTGAGGAACTCTTTGCTGAATATAAGCAAGAACGGTGTCTTCATACCGCCAAACTGCTCGGCTGCGTTATAGACCACAAACTGGCCGTAGAGATCGCCGAGGACTGAAACGCCGGGAACTTGGGGCATCGATGAAGAACTTCCTTCAGAAGCAGCTGCTGGCTGCCCTCTTCTTTGCATCATGGCATCGGTTGCGTTGAAAATACCGCTGAAAACTTGGGCCACGCGATCGTTGCGGACAAAACCTTTTGTGATCGGTATTTCGGAAAAGAACCCTTCCGCTCTTTGCGGCAGCTGGGCATGCTCTTTGAAAAACCTGTAGGTCCCATCGACAGTCAATGGGAAGAACTGGCTGCCTGCATCGGGAAGATCAAACCAGAATAGTCCAGGGGCAGGTCCGTTCGATGCATTAAAGTAGGCGGCAATCCGGCCTTGGTCTTCATCCGACAGTTCAATGAGATCGTCGCTCGAGGTGAGGACGACATAGCCTTCCGGCAGTTTGCTTTGAATGAGGTCTTGAACAGAAGCTGCTGCGCGCTGGTAAAGGGGAACGCCTCCCACTTCAATGCTCCCTTTCGAAGAGCTTTTTTCGCTGTATTTGAGCAAAGAAGAGCGTGTCGCTGTTCCCGCATCGAGGACGATCAGGTTGGATTGAGGCTCGGTAAAGACCTCAGGACTGTGCTCTTGGACGGCTTCTAATGTCGGACCAATGCAGCCTACAGGCGTCGGAAGGCGCGCTTCCGCGTCCAACTTCGGGGTCGGATAATCACCCATTTCTGGGACCAAGTGGATAAATGGGACTGTGACAGGAGCGCTTTCAGGAGTTGGAGCATGGCCTGTCAATGAAAATGGCATCTGGTAGCCGCTGCGGCTCATTTCAAGAGCTTCCCGTTTCTTCTGTCCGGTTGTCTGTCCGCTTTCTTTTGCTGCAGGAAGGGTCAAGGAAGAGTCGAATGGGACCGCAAAATCAGACGGCACTGCTCCTGGCGCGCGCTGCTCTTTTCCAAAGTCGCGCTTGTCGCTTGACTTCTGCAAATCTTCTTCAACACGGTCGATGAACGCATGCATCTTCTGCTTGTAGTAGTCGAGCACTTCTGCTTTAACATCAGCAGGAAGGGCCCGTAAGAAAATCTCCATTTCAATGTAGTCGTAACGTTTTTCAACCTGCGTACGGGCAACAGAGACGTCGACGAGGCTTGTGTCGTCGATCAATTCGCCTGGGTCTAAGACCATCAGCTTTTCAATACCATCGCTATCGGGATAATAGCCCGTGTCGCACATGAAGTTCGTATCGAGGTCGAAGAGCCCTCTGACCCAGAGTTGGTCGAAGAGGCCGAGGCCTTCGTCGATCAATTGTTTGATCTGCGCTGCTTTCT
>JAFEGF010000050.1 GCA_018240225.1 Verrucomicrobiota bacterium | reverse complement strand
AATTAGATAATTAACACATTCATATTAATAATAAATTAAGATTTTATTGATATTAAATAAAGATTTGTTAAAATGGAGCTCGAGGGAAGTAGATTCAGATCACTTCTCTGACGGGGATAAAAGATAATAAAAACATAATAGAGTTAATGAACCAAATCATCTCTTCAAAAAAGTCAGATTAAAAAGAGCTAATCTGACCTAAGCGATAAAAGAACATCAGAAGCAACGAACAACAGATGCTATATAGCACGCTGAAGAGATCCTTTTTTTAAAAATTTTAATAAAGAAATAAAAATTATGGCAATACAAGCAAGTTCAGGCGCAACACTAGATCCGAACTCAGCCTTTAACAATTATATCCAGGCTTGGGAGCAGCAGCAGAAGCAGCAAGCCCTCGACCTTCAGAATTTAGCGGCCGCTATTACGACCTTGAAGAACATGTTAGATAGCGGAAACGTACAGGGAGCATTTCAGTTCGCTGGTATGGTCGTTATGACGCAATCGATGCAATGCGTCGGCGATAACACAGGACAGTTTGCAGGCGTAGAGAACTTAGGTACAGGCATCCGGAATATTGTGGGCGACCTGCAAAGTATCTTTAACGAAGGCGGTGGCGTTAATAGCACTGATGCTGGCAATTTTGCCAAATGGATCAACGAGTTCTATAACAAGATGAGCGGTGGATGCCCTTCATGGATGAATTCTGACTCCTCAGATTATTCAAACATCATGAACCAGCTCAAAGGCATCTATACTGAGTTTGGTATCAGTACTGCAAACATGGGAAAATCAGGGGCTGGTGGATTAACTGGAGGCGTCGTTTCTGGCAAAATCAAATCTTGGTTCAAAAATCCATCAGGAAACGCTCCAAATCCAGCTATCACAGCGATGCAAGGCGACTTCCAAACTTTGAACAACTCGGTCAGCGCCGTCTCTTCTTCTGCGACAGCTTCAGAACAGTATTGGACAAACGTTTATAACCAGGCCCAAGGCGTTACCAACAATATTTTCCAATCGATCGGCAACTTGAATACTAACAGTGTTGCCAACGAAAAAACTAATTAATCGATAATAATTTAGGTAATTTTATGTCAGGAAGCTTTTTATACATGATCTACAGTGCAATGGCCAATGACCAGTCAAGCCTTTCGCAAATGCAGATCATTGACGGCGATAGCGCCCTGCTTTTCACACAGATCGAAGAACAGATCTATAGTGCACAGAATGGTAAAGGCGGAGCGATGTACCATGCCAATTCAGAAATTGCTAAGTACGCTGGTTGGATGCAAGGCGGTAACACCTCCCAACGCCAGAAGTGGGGAGCAGAAATCTCCGAATGGCAGTCGAAGTTCTCAGCGGCGCAATCAACTGCACAGAGCAATGAAAGCCAAGCGGATACTCTTGTACAGAACGCGCAAACTCAAACAGGCCAGGACAGCAGCAACTTGCAGCAAAAGACCCAGTTGGCCCAGTCGATTAATATGATCGGTTCGTTTTTAGCTAATATTTTAGCTCAACATTACTAAACACTAGAGGACATTTATGTCATCAATTTCATCAATTAACAGCAGCGCGGACATTCTTCTCCAGCAGATCCAGCAAGATCAGATTCAACAGAATTCCGATACACAGGATGAAACAACTGCCCAGTTAGTTGCAATGATGCAAAACATCACAACACTTTTAGATTCTCTTCAGGACAATAGTGCAAACGGCAATCCACCTCCTGCAGATGTAGTCAATCAAGTTAACAGTAAATAAAGATTTAAAAAAATCGGATCTAAAGGATCCAAATAATAAATAATTAAAAGGAAAATCATGACAACATCAACACAAAACAGCGCTGAAATTCAAGAATTAAAAGCCATACTAGCAGTTCTTGAAGCTGAAGAAAAATCGCAAGGTAATGGCGATCCTATTTTAGCCGTCATCATCCAAATGCTTACAGAGCTCTTAGCATCTCTCGGCGGCGATCAAACTCCTCAAACACCATCTACACCAGGCAATCCCTTTGTCCCGCAACCAAAAGTGAACCCAGGCAGCGGTCCGACTAACTCTCAAATGAGCAATGCGGTCGCCCAGCTCGCGGAAGCCTTGGCAGAACTTCAAGTTCTCTTAGGCAAATATGGCCAGGAAAAGAACACCATGGAAAACAACAACATGCAATCCATGGTTCAAGAAGCTCAAGCATTCCTTAAACAAGCTCAAGACCAATTGCAAAAAATTGAAGACCAGCAATCAAGCCACCACTGGTGGGATATCTTCTTAAAAGTTGTTACTGCAATTGTCGGCGCTGTATTTGCTGCGATCGCTTGCGCAACAGGCCAGGTTGAACTAGCTGTAGTCATTATTGCATTGACAGTCGCAGCTGAAACTGGAGCCTTTGGAGAAGCGACAAAATTGATTAGCGACGTCCTTCAATCAATGGGAGTTCCTGCTAAAGACGCGAACATCATTGCAAGCGTCATCGTCATCGTTGCTACGATCGTATTAACGATCGCAACTTGCGGAGCCGCTGCACCAGAAGCTGCTGCTGACGTCGCTGGAACTGTGGCTGATACCGTAGCAGATGCTACTGAAGCAGCAGAAGAAGCTGCTGAAACTGCTGTAGAGACCGCCGAAACAACAGCCGAGACTGCCGCAGACCAAGGATCAACAGTTGGCAATACCTTGAAGAATATCGGGAACTCGATCAAAAACGGGTTCATGAAAGTGATCGATGCGACTTTCGGCAAGTTACCTGCTTCCGTCAATATGGGTATCCTCACAGGATCGCAAGCGGTCATACAAACAAATCTTACCACCAACATCATTGCTGCAATCCCTAACCTAAGCGACAAGCAACGTCAAGAACTCGAAAAAATCGTAGGAATCATCGTAGACATCCTTTGCTCGCTTGCTAGCCTTGGCGCTGGATTTGGCGTAGCTGCAGGTTCAGCAGCAACTTCTACAGAGTCTGCTTTTTCTCCTGCCGTCATGAAAGGCTTGATCTATGGTGGGTTTGCTGGTCAGGGAGCAAGCGCCCTTGGAAACTTTGAAATTGCCAGCATTGACGCTAAAGAAGCAGAACTAGAACTTAGCTTGGGATCTGATCAATCTTATGTATCCCTCTTCCAAAACATGTCCAAAATTATTGAAGGCGCAATAACAAGCGGCACAAAATTTGATACATCTACGCAAAAAGCCCATACGGAAGAATTGACAGCTCTGCAAGCAGACCTTGCAAAAGCTGGCCAAGCGCTCGCAAACGTCCTTTCTGCTTAAACTGTATAATAAAAACTAAAAAAGGAATTAAATAATATGACAACAGCAGTTAATTCAGGAAATACCCCCCCAACAGGCGGCCAGATGATTACCCCTGGTGGCAACAACTACGGACAGCTTGGCGCAGGTCCTGCAGGAGAGCTTGCAACGATCATGGCCCAATTGCTTCAGATGTATGAAAAAAACATCGAAGCCTGGTCGCAGATGAGTGCAGCCGGAGCTCAAGTTCAAGGTGAAACAGCTAATGCTTCTGCTCAAGCGCAGATAGCTGGAGCTCAAGCTCAATCGGATGCCACAAAAGCGCAAGCTTGGCAGGCTGGAATATCCGGCGTCATCACTGTTGCTCAAATGGGAACAGAATATGGCATGACCTCATCAGTCAATGACAACATCGAAACACAACAAAACGAACTTGGTGAGCTGAACAACCTCAACGAAAGCGTCCAAAATAAACTTGCAGGCAATGGTACCGATCTCGAGTTAACACAGCAGGGCACTCATACACCTTCAGAAGATCCAGATGTAAACGCCCGCATTCAAGAAATGCAAACTGGCCGGTTCCAAACAAAACTCCAAGGCCCAGTTGATGATCAAGCTGCAATTAATGCAGCTAGCAGACCCCAAGCGCAAGCCATCAAAGATCAGCTGGATACGCAGATCAGCAACAAGCAGCAAAGCATCAACTCGCTTTACAGCAGCCGTCAGCAGACCATTAACCTCATTGGCCAAGGTTTCCAAATTGCCAATTCAGCTAATGGTGGAATTGCTCAAGGTGTTCAAGCTTCTTACCAAGCAGAGCAAGGCCTTGATCAAGCGATTTCAACAACGACTAACACAGCTTCGCAAATGGCTGGAACTGCGGAAAACTCTTCTACAAGCGCTATGAGTAAAGCTCAAGAAGAGATCACAAGCGCAATACAACAGTTCCGCGCTGGAGCTCAAGCTTACCCACAAGGCTAATCCTCCTTTCCTCCTTCGCCTTCCTAGCCGCTGTCGATCTGACAGCGGCTTTTTTATTATCATAAAAGTCGCACCTCAAGCTAAGGTGAAAATAAATCTTTAGAGTAACCTTATGCCTTCCGCATATTTGCATGAGCTCATGCGCTCAGAAGTTGAAATTCCGCAGCAAGGAGGATTGATCGAAGACCTGGCCAAACATGGGATCTCTTTGCCTCAGCTGATCGCGCTCTTTGAAGAAAAAACATTGACTCCAGTCTATGCCCATATCGACTCTTTAGAAAAACTCCCGCCCAAGGAGCTTTCCGATGATTTCATGAAAGCGAAAAGGGCCCTATTAGATTCCCTTTCCTGGATGAGCCTCTGCGCACAGACCTATCGTACCCATCAGCCTGAATCTCTTGATCCTGAGTCCTTAGCCTATTTTGAAAAGATGGTCGAGAAACTTCACGGCCAAATGGCCAAGATCGACCGGTTCGCTCCTCAAGTGCTTCTAGCAAGGAAGAAAGACCTTCCCAGCGACTACCGTAAGACAGCTCAGATCGCTTTAGACAGCATCGAGAAGATCTTGCGCGCAGAGCTCAATTCCGATACAAAAGAAATACCTGCTGACAAGGCCGATGAGCATGCCAAAGTGCAGCAAGTTCTGGAAACGTTCCTTTCCCAGCAAGCCCAAATTTTCCATAAGATTGCAGAAGATGCCAATGCCAAACAGAGCAGTTGGGAACAGGAAGTTGTGAGCACAGGGCGGGGCATTTATATCAAAGCATCAGAACGATGCCCATTCCCGCTTATTTACAGCGTTAAGGGAAACCTTTATGTGATCATGGAGGTGGCCTCCCATTACATTTCCAAAGGCACAATGAAGTTCGTGACGCGCACAGCCAATCTTAAAACAGGGCAGATTGATGCTTTGGTGAAGCCGATGGAGTTCTTTCCTGATAAGGAGACTCCAGAAGAGAAGGCCCAGTTCAAGAAAGCAGCATTTTGGGACACATGGCGCGATGCCGACATGCTGCTGCAATTCCCTAATCAACAAGGGATCTTGCAGGTGCGGGACCGCCTCGTTTTTCAGTTCGAGGACAAAAAGGTCCTCTACTTGATCGAAGAGTACTGCCAAGGTAAAACCTTGCATCGACTCCTTAATCGAATGCAAGAAGGATTGTATAAGCTGACGTTCTCTGAAAAACTCAGTCTTGCCCATGACATTTTATTGGGACTCAAACAGTTCCATGACGCCCAGCTCATCCATCATGACATCAAACCGGACAATATCCTTCTTAACAAAACTTCAGAGGGAAAACTTTCCGCTGTCCTCAGCGATTTCAACATCTCTTGCTATACTCATGACAGACTGCTTAAAGACATCGCTCGGGTTGTTCCGAATTGGTGCGCTCCTGAATATGCCCATGTTCTGAAAGATCCAAATTGTCCCATGGATGCTTTTTACGCGGCCGCAACGCAAAAAATGGATGTCTGGGCAGTAGGAATTATCCTTTTCATTTTATTTAATGAAAAACTGCCTGCATGGCATCTGCTTGAAGAAAGGGATCAAGTGTTGGATGCCGTTTGCTCCCTTCAGCCCGGATGGCTGCCTCGATATCCTGGGGACGAACGTTATTACCCCTTATTGGAAAAAATGCTTGAGGTCGATCCTGCGAAAAGATGCACTTCAGCAGAAGCTTTTGACGCATTGCAACAAATTGTCAAATAAGAAAAAGATGAAACAAGCTATTGAGGAAACCCCATGTTTTACTTAGAGCTCCTTGAAAACCAAATGCTCAAAGAGCAATTAAAACATCACTTCAAGTCGAGCTTTCGCAATTCTGAAAAAATCGAGGAGATTCTTTCTGGTTTTGAAAAAACCTATTTAAGAGGGTTGGAAAGACGGATCGAAGAACTTTCCCAATGCCCTGAAGAACAGCTTCCTATCGACTACATCCAAGCCAAACGAGACATACTTGAAATGCATCTTTGGCTTGAGATTTTTATAGAAGCCTTAACAGAGATGGTCTCTTCTCCTACTCAGAAAGCCATGAACATGCGCCTGCAGACTAATTCTGCAATGCTTGATCGGTTATTTCAACTGCTTCTTCCTTTTGAACAAAAAATCTTAGAACTTCGAGCTGAACGCATTCTTGCAAATCAAGGTGCAAATCTCCATCGAGCTCTTGATACAATCAAAGGATTGCTCGAAAAAGCTTCGCAGAAAAAAAACATAGACCTGCAGATCATCTCCAAAATCCTTAAAGACCAAGAGGTATTTTTCCGTCACATCTCGCAATTTTTCCATGATAAAATCCCTGAATGGGAAAAAACTGTCGTTAGCAATGCCCGGGGACTGCTCTTTTCAGATCCTGAGCGCTTTCCCTTTAGCGCCGTCTATACTCTGCAGGGCAACCTTTACATCTTTCTTGAGATCGTCGGACACTTCATCGGCATGGGAACGACAAAGATCGGCTGCAGAGCCGTCAAACTTCAAACCGGAGAGGTATTTGCCCTTATTAAGTCGAAAACTGAATTTCACGATATCGAAGATCCCCAAGAGATAGAAAAACAACGCGAATTCTTTTTTTATGAGACAGTCAAGGAAGCTAAAACCTTAGAACGCTTTGCCCACCAGCAAGGGATCGTCCAATTACGCGATCGATTTGCCTTTTTGGTCAACGGAATCAAACAGGTCTTCCTCATTGAAGATTATTTTAAAGATGGCTCATTGGGAAAACATTTGAGAGATCCCAAAAACTGCGACTTCGACATCAAACAAAAAGTATCGATCGCCGTTCAAATATTGACCGGCGCCCGAAATATCAGTGAAGCAAAATATGTCCATGGCGATCTTAAACCGGGCAATATCCTCGTCGACCTAAAATCATTTCCGATCCCCATTGCAGTCATCACCGACTTTAACGGAGCATTTCCCATCGATCAGACAAATTCCACGAATTTGCTGATCAATACGTCGCATTGGTGTCCTCCTGAACTTGCATCAATCTTAGATTCTGATGACAAAAGCCTAGATGCAAAAGATCGCCTCATCGCCTACCTTCCCTACAAGGACATCTGGAGTTTAGGGCTCATTTTATATGAGCTTTTCTTTGAAGAATCTCTTCCTTGGAGCAATGAAACTGATGATAAAGCCTTCCAAGCTATTTCCCATCTTAAAGAAAATTGGATCCCTTCCCGATTCAGCAAGTCCCCCTTTTATTCATTGATCCGTAAAATGACCTCGATCGATCCGAAGAAGCGTCCATCTACTGATGAGGCTTTTGACCTCTTCCTCCAAGCATGCAAAAAGTTGGTCATTTCTCCATGACAGTCTATTGAAGCAGTTGCAATATGGACGGAATAAAATGCCGTTTCTAAACGGCTGAACATGAATGGCATAAATGGATATCTACCCGCCCAAAATACAATCTTATCCTTCTTATTTTCAATGTTTTATATCTAAGACATAGCTAGCAATATAAGCTAAATCAGCCCTCTGTTCCGAGGATGCCCATGAAGAATCTAGCCTGATTTCTACAGCCCGTTTTTCTACGAAACAAAAATAAATCACTTTTTTTCACTTCAAAAGCTCTTCAATTTTAAAGCACTTAATACAACCTTAATATAACATGCAATTAAATTCTTTTAATTAATTTTAGCTCTGATAAAATGATGATCGAGAGAATAGATTGTTTTTAATTTCGAAACAAAAAAATCGAAACAACAAAACAACAGAGAAATATTAATAAAACTTAACAAAGAGAATAACATGTCAGCTCCAGTTACCGATCCAGCAGCATCCGACTACAGCAATTGGGAATTGGCCTGCTCTCAAACTTCCTACGAATATAACACAAAGCTCGCGCTGCAAGTCCAGCACCTGCAATACCTACTCGCAGTGATGGGAACAGTTCCAACTGAGACTGCTTATCATATGATTTCCGGAGTCGAACTTGTCGATAGCAACATTCAGGGAACCGAGCAGGTTGGCATCCCCGCCAGCAGCCTTAATGCTCAAAACGCTGCATTAAGCCTCGTCTCTCTTACCCAATCATTGTTCAACGACCTTATTGCTGGAGCGCCCGGCTATGAAGCCTATGTTTATAATCAAAACGGGTCTATGAATCCGAACTACCAGCCGATGGCCAACCCGGACACCCCTGATCAAGCTCAAGAATACGTCAATGAATACAATGAGTTTAATGAGTGCTTGGATGATTTAAATTCGATGTTCTCTGCAGCTCTTGACCCTAATAGCCCTGAATATGGATGGTGCGATGCCAATACCGCAAATACGATGATCGCCTCGATCGATAGCATCCAAACAGCAATGGACAATCTGACAACATACAATTCATCAACAGACCATTACGACTATTACGATAATCAACCTGAAGGGGGAAATAACTCCTCTTCCTGCTACTACTTCGCACAGCATTGCATGCAGTATGAAGAAGATCCTTCCACATCTCCTTATTCGGCCGACTTCAACGATATCACAATGTCTTTGAACACAATGCAAGCGACAATGAACCAAGTTTCATCGATGACAACAGGCCAAATCAAAGCCGGAGCATCGGAGGTGCAGCAGATCCTCTCAAGCACAAAGAGCTCAGGCAAAGCAGAGCAGGAACAAACAAAATACTGGGTCGAGCACCAAATTTCGAACTAAAGCTCCATATTAATACCCATAAAAAAATCATTTAATTTAGGTAACCCTATGTCAGGCCCATCAACAATTGTTGTTTATCAAGATCCGACGCCAACATCAAATGTTTGGATGCTGATGACCGAAGCGCTAAACAACTTTTCATCGACGCAGATGTCCGATAGCGCCGTTGTCGGAAAGACCCTTCAGCTCGAAACTAATGTCGAATCGACAGTCGTTAAAGAAGGTCTTGATGAGTCAAACGAGATTGCTCAATCAATGAATACGATTGTCACACAAGGCGGATGGTGGGGAACCGATAGTAAAGGAAACCCAAAGTTCTACACCCTTACAACACAGCAATGCCAAGATGAAATGTCCTATCTGAATACAGAGTTTAGCCAAGTGATGCAAGAAAACAATATGAACCAGTCCACTGTCAACAGCCTTGTACAAGGGACTCAAACTGCAATGCAGATGGACTTGCAGGGACTGCAAGGGCTTTTAGCTCTCTGGAGTACTCTCTCTTCTGCATTTTCATTTTTTGCACAGTTACTTCAATAATAAAATTAATAAGAGAAAATTATGTCAACAGACTTACAAATTAAAAACAACGTTATCCCTACAAATCTTCCATCGTCCGTTAATGCACCAGAGAGCAACCCAATCCTGATCAATGCTTCGACCCTCGCAGCGGTGCAACAGGCGCTCGGCAATATTCAGCTGCCGGAAGGAAGCGACCTCGATCCGACAACATTAGCTTTTCTATTGCTGGAACAGACAATAAACGCATCTCAAACAGAGGAATGCGCACCAGCCGAACCAGCAGATGCAGCTCCTGCTGCTGCTACAAGCTGCTGCACACCAGCTGCGCCAGCTGTATCCTCATCAGGACTCCCTGCCGGAACTTATGCCTCGCTGAACCTTGCCGTCTCGATGGCTGCAGGAGCAATCTCCAAAATGACATCGCTGACTGGCCAATCATCAGCCGAAATGAGCTCGATCAACGCAAAAATGGGCCAAGGCATGGAGCAGGTCTACCTTGCTCAAGCAACTCAAGCCTATAATGACCTTCAAAAATCAATGAATGAAGGCCATTGGCATAAGATGTGGGGCGCTGTTGGAAGCCATTTAGGAACGATCATCGCCGTAACAGTCATTGTTGCAGCCATTGCAACACAACAATATGAAATTGCCGGAGCCGTTGTTGCAACAATGGTTTGCAAGATGATTGCTCCAGAAATGTCTTCCGGGATCGCTGATATTTGCACAAAATGCGGCATGAGCCCTGAGGCTGCAGCAATCGTTGGCAAAGCCACAACAGACCTCATCATCGCGGCAGCGGCTGTCGCAGCTGGACAAGTCGGCGCTGCTTTTGAAGAAGGCGAAGCCGTCGGCGAAGTTGCAGAAAAAGCTGGAACAAAAGCTGTCCAAGCTGGCGAAGAAGAAGCTGGAACTGAACTGACCGACATAGCGGCTGAAGGTGCCGAAAGCTTAACTGCTGGCGGAGAGAGCGACCTCGAAATGTCAACACAACGTCTTGAAAACCAAACTGACGAAGAGTTCAATGTTGAAAAACCGGAAAAGACATTTTTGAACCAAGTTAAAGAAGTGGCAAGCGAAGCGGCTGAAACCCTCAAAAAGGTGGGCAGCACGATCAACAAAGCCAATCCCTTTAGCTACACTCCGACCTTTGTTAATGAATTTGCCTTCGGGTTAGCTCAAGGCTGGATGACAACCGGAACAACAAATGCGATCCTGCAGGCAACAGGCAACGACAGCATGAAAACAATGATCATTGCCGACTCGATCACCGACGTCCTCGGACTCCTGGTCAGCGGAGCTGCTATCGGCGGCATGGCATCAGAGACTCGCGGCGCAAAAGAACTCGCAAACACTCCGAAAAATCTCCTGCGCGCAACGCAATTTATCCAATACATCGCTGGGATCGGCCAAGTAACAGCTGAAGCCAATGAAGCTGTCTGGAGTGGAAAAATGGCAAAAACATCGGAAAATTATGCAGAGGTCCAATCTGAAATGGATAGAACGCAATTTGCTCTTAACGTCGTTGCGCAAGACAACCAGTTGATCATGCAAAACTACAGCCGCAACATATCGGAAGGATTGAAAGAAATTAAAGGTCTTTATGACAGCTTGACCAATGCAATGGGCGCTCCCCTTTAATTGAATAAACCAATCAAAACATAAGGATTTAAACCATGTCAATACAGCCAAATTACAACGGCCAAGTCCAGGGAAGCAATGCATCAAGTTTTGCTGCTGTCGTGTTCGAAGAGATCATCCCTTTAGAGAACGAGATCAACCAGGACTCGACGCATATTGAGATCAATTCCTTAAAGATCGGAAAAGAGTACAACGACCAGCAATGCAAAGATACCATCCGGGAAGGGAAAAAACAGGCCCTTGGAAACTGGATCCAAATGGGATCTTCGCTTGGATCGGCAACAATGGACGGAATCTCATTAGGCGTAACAGCAAATGCCAATAGCGGCTTGAATGAGGATTACGCAAAAGAATCCGGCCAACTTAAAAATCTGCAGACTCAGCAAGGCTTTGTCCAAGAAAGGCTCAAGACAGGAAATGATATCGAGTTGACAGAGGAAGCAAAAGGACAGCGGAACCTAGTTCGTCAAGATCCGAATGTCGAGGGACGCATCAAGGAAATGAAAGACGGCAATTTCAACAATTCAACTATCAAAGTTGATGATGATCAATATTCCCGATCATTGGATGAAACATCCATTAATGCCACTGACGATGATGAAGTGGCTGCAATCAAGCAGCAGCTTGACCAGCAAGTAGCTGATAAGCACAAGGCGATCAACACGATCCAAAGCCAAATCCAGCATAACGACACGACCTGCCGAACAGGGTTCGACCTAGGAAAACAAGCGCTTGTGAATGCTCCTGCGCAAGCTGGCCAAGCCTTGGCAGCAGAAGAGGGTGCAAACGCGAAAGCAGATGAACAGCGCGATCAATATGGGCAGCAAGTCCAAGGTTCTGTCCAACAATCGGAACAGCAGCTCATCAGCAAAACGCAAGACGCAATGACCTCAGTTTATCAAGGACTTGTCCAAGCAGGCCAAGCCCAAGTCTAAAATATCCTCCACGCACAAAGAGCTCCTCCCCTGCCCTTTGTGCTTGCCGGCCCGACAAGGGCCGGTCTTTCCTCTACGGACCAGGAGACATCCCCCTCCTGTTTCACCGGCTCCTCAAGAGCCGGCTTTTTTTTGCCTAAGTGGACAGGTAACAAAACAGATGGTATGGTCTGATCAAGTGCCGGAGAAATGCCATGAGCGCTGCGCCCATTTTTGTCCTCGAACAGTTTTTCAATGAGATCCAGGCCCCGCTTATTCAAGAAGCGGCCCAAAATGCCCTGGCTAAAGGTCAAACGGCCAAGACAATCCTTAAACCTGTCTATGAATCCCATTTGCCCGAAGCAGCAAAACTTCTTTCTGCATTCGAACAAACGGATCCTACCCTTGTTAACTTTCTGCGCGTCAAACGCAAGCTCCTTGAATCCCAAAAATGGCTGGAAGCTGTTTCTCAAGCACTCCACATATTTTATGAAGGAAAAACAATCCCTTCCGCTAGCTCCTCTGCCCTGGCGGAAGCTGAAGCTGCGATCAACAATCAACTCCTTCTTGTCAATGCCCGTATCCCCACCGTCTTCACAGCGATCAAAGCCCAGTTGCCAACCGATTACAACGACTCCCTTGAAAAGGTTTATGCAGAGCTTGACGAGATCATGCTGCATCGTATCTCTTCGGCCCAAGAAAAAGTTCCTTACCAAGAACAGATCTGGCAACAGTTCTTCGATTTGAGCAAAAAGGAGATTTCCCTCTTTGCATCACTGTGCATCGAACAAAAAGATGTCATACTCCAAGCGCTCTTACAAAATGGGCGGAGCATGTACACAACTAAATTCTCCAAATTCTTTTTTTCTTTGCTCAACTCATGGACAGGCTCCACCTATGTTGTTATGGATGTTGCCGGGCAAGCCCTTGGAGCGGGAGAAACAAAGATCGTCAACAGGGCCGTTGAGCTCGAAACAGGAAAAATTGTAGCTCTCGTCAAGCCCAAAACCTTATTCCATGCAGCAAAAAAGGAAGGGGAAGAGGTATTTTTGCGCAACAGAAGCTTCGTTCAATCTTGGCGGGAATCGGAAATTTTGACCCGGCTGGAAGGAACGCCCGGCATCATTTCTGTCTTTGAACGGATCCCTTTAATGATCGAAGATGTCCGACACCTCTTTTTAATCGAACAGCGGTATGAAGACGGCACATTGGAAAAAAATTTGAACAAAATCATTAAAGAGAAGAACGCAGAGAGTCCATTGGATCCGCAGACCGCTATTTCTCTAGCTCTTCAATTATTGACAGGCCTGACCAAGCTCCATCAGATCGGATTCATCCATCGCGACATCAAGCCAGACAATATATTGTGCGACTGGACAGATCCCTCTTACAAGCATGCTGTGATCTGCGATTTTGACCTTGCCTGTTCGCTTAGTGAAAAAGAACTGCTCAATAAGCGCGCCTTCTCCCCAATCTACGGCGCGCCGGAATATGTCCGCGCCTATCTGATCATCAAAGAGCAAGGGAGTGAGGGGCTGGCCTCCGTTTGTTCCTTTTCATTAGATATCTGGTCGATGGGCCTTGTCCTCTATCAGCTTTTCTTTTTGGAGTCTTTGCCTTGGGACACTGACAATAAGACCGAGGAGAACCTCCTTCAAATCTGCTCCGAAATTTCCAATCTGAAAGAAGATTGGATCCCCAAAAAATTCGCAAATCATCGTTTCTATCCCCTCATTAAATCGATGCTCTGCATCGAACCTGGCAAAAGGATCTCAGCAGCAACCGCCCTTGCAGATTGCCAGCGCCTCTCTCAAATGAAATAGGAATCTATTGGTAATCTTAGAGAAAAATTGGGAGCGCTTTTAAAACTTTTTTTGCTCAAGTAGACAGCTAACAAAACAGATGGTATGGTCGAGCTTAAGAGACGTTCTCTGAATTAGAATAATATGATTTTTGATGGATTTTTTGAGCCATTTGCATGTTGTTGTGAAGCACATAGTTA
>JAFEGF010000004.1 GCA_018240225.1 Verrucomicrobiota bacterium | reverse complement strand
AGGGGTTTATATATGGCTTTAGCAATAGTTCAAAATCAAGTCGCTCTGCCGGTTGGCTTGCCGCAGGCGGTGCCAGTTCCAGTTCAAGGGGCTGGGGTGCATCAATATGTAAAAAAAGTATTTTTTGATGCTAATGTGAAAAAACATGATGATGTGAATTGCTTCAAAGGATTGCCGATATCAACTGGAGTCAAGAATATCGCTGAAGCAGCGAATGGTCTAGGAATAAATGGCTCGGCGAATTTTATAGCCTTTTGCGGTCATGGAGGCCCAGGAGTTCAGGGGTTGGGCAGCAATAGAAACTATGAATATACTCGCGGCCGTGATTTTTGCGTCGATGAACTAAATGATGTTGCAACTGAGATCACTACCCTTCATAATTTTTTGGTGCCGGGGCCTGTAGTAGCAGGACAGCCTGCGCCGGTTGTGTTCCTTGCAGGGTGCAATGTTGGTGAAGGAAGCGATGGCAGAAAACTGCTTAAGCAGCTCAGCGCTAGAATGCCAAACGTGCTCGTCGTTGCAAGCGAAGACAAGCTTTCCTACAAAAAAGATAAAACGACCGTCAAAATCTCCAAGTTAGTCAAGGAAAAGCCCTCTCATTTCCCCATCGATTTTAGGTTTGCTCTTAATGGTGCAAATGTAAGCCTCGCAAATCTACAAAATCTAACGGGGCATGATGCTAGTAGGCTCGAGCAGGAGCTAACGGAATATAGCGTGTTCTAAAGTTTAAAGTTCAGCGCATTTCAACCTGAAAGGCTGTCAGCAGTCTTTCAGGTTGAATATTGTCATTATTATGTGCGCCTAATCAGGATTTAATATCACATATTGTTTAAAATTATTCTTGTTCGTCTGCTATAATTACAATATTTAATACTATATTGTTTTTATTTATTTGAGATAATTTTTCGATGTCACTATAATTTTGATTCAAAGTTAGTTTGTGAGATTATTTGAGGTTATTATGTCTGTTGGATTTCAATGTAATTTTTATTTGAATTATAATCCTGCTGCTCTTTCGCAATTAGGGGTAGATGGAGGGCAAGGAGTAGAAAATCGCGCTGGACAAGTTTCAATTAATACAGTTCCAGCAGTGCATGAATATGTGAAACAGGTTTTTTTTGATGCCAATGCAGCAAGAACTAAAGGTGATGATGTAGGAAAATTCGCAGGCTTGGGGATATCACACGGTATAAATTGTGTTCAGGAATTATCTCAATATTTCAATGGTTCTGCCAATTTCATCACGCTTTGCGGTCATGGCGGTCCTGGATTTCAAGGATTGGGAAGCGGATCAACAGAAACAAACTATCGAAAAGGATATGATATTTGTGTCGATCAACTAGCAGATATTGAAGGCACGATCACGGATATGCATCGATTTTTGGGCGCAGGGAATCAAACTTGCCCATGGCCTGTTCCTGTTCTCTTTTTGGCTGGTTGTGAAGTGGGAAACGACCATGACGGTACAAAGCTTTTAAAGCAGTTAAGCGCAAAGATGCATAATGTGCTAGTCGTTGCAAGCGAAGATCCTTTGACCTACAGAAAATGTTCGACGGACGTTAAAATTCATAAATTAGTCAAAGGCAAGCCGAGTCAGATGCCAATCGAATTTAAATTTGCCCTTAATGGAAGAAGAATCAGCATGGACAATTTGGATGTTTGTACTGGCCATGACCCAAGTCTTCTAGAGCATGAGCTTACTGTTTATTGCAAATAAATTGTGTGTAGTTCTCTATGTTGACTAGCGCTTCATCGGATAAGGACGATCCTTCCAGTTCTTCGATAAGCGCTGAGATTTTTTCGTAGTAAGCGGTCTGTTGAAATTGAGGCTCTTTGGGGATGGCATGAGTGTAAAGATAAAGGCTCAATGTTTTTAAACGTTTTGCTGCATGAGTTCGAAGCTCTGCTTCTTCAATGAGCGCAAGCTCGTAAAATAGGTCAGCGCCAAGGACGCATCGCTGAATTTCTAGTTGACCGGCAAAGTCTTTGAACTGGTCAAGAATTTGGTCATCGGTCAAGAAAAGTAGGATGTCGATGTCCATTCCGAGCAATGAACGTCCGGTTGTTCGAACAAGCTGGCGCGCTTCTTGATAGTCGTGCGCTTTTCTCCGTTGCGTAATTGTCAGCAATGCTTGCACAAATTGCTCAACAATTTTCATGATGTAATCATTCATCATCTGTTTTGCTCAAATAAAGTATACTTTAATGCTAATCCTTCATCTTAATCTATTCAAGGGGTTGGTAGTTGTTATTATCGACTTGAGGGTTAAAGTTTTTATTATTGCTTCTTTAGCGTCGATGTGATTCTTGCCTAATTGCAAAAATCTCTTCAGATAGGGTATACTGAAGCACTAAAATTCAATATTAACCTCTTTCCCTCTGAAAGGGATCAAACGGGTTTATGGCAACACAAGAGCTTCTCGATAGTCGAGCCGACTATAAGTACGGCTTTGTCACGGACATTGAATCGGAGACCTTTCCTAAGGGGTTGACCGAAGAGACCGTCCGCGCGATTTCCGCTAAGAAAAATGAACCGGCTTTTCTGCTTGAGTTTCGTCTCAAAGCGTTTGCAAAATGGAAAGAGATGGAGCCTCCATCCTGGGCAAATATTTCCCATCCTCCGATCGATTTCCAAGATATCAGTTACTATTCAGCGCCAAAGAAGCCCCAATCGCTTTCCAGTTTGAACGACGTTGATCCAGAATTGTTAAAGACGTTTGAAAAGCTGGGGATCCCTCTGGACGAACAAAAAAGGTTGACGAACGTCGCTGTGGACGTCGTGTTCGATTCGGTGTCTTTAGGGACGACCTTCCATAAAACATTGAAGGACGCGGGCGTGGTCCTTTGTTCGATCTCCGAAGCGGTCAGGCTTTATCCTGAGCTGGTGGAGAAGTATTTAGGAAGCGTTGTTCCAATTGGCGACAACTACTATACGGCTCTCAATTCGGCTGTCTTTTCCGATGGTTCCTTCGTCCATATTCCGAAAGGCGTCAGAAGCCCGATCGAGCTATCGACCTATTTCCGGATCAATGAGCGAAGTAGCGGCCAGTTCGAAAGGACGCTGATCATCGCTGAAGAAGACTCCTATGTCAGCTACCTCGAAGGCTGCACAGCTCCAGCTTACGACCAGAATCAGCTGCATGCCGCTGTCGTCGAGCTGATCGCCTTAGACCGCGCCGAGATCAAGTATGCAACGGTTCAAAACTGGTATGCAGGAGATCCGAAAACGGGAAAAGGGGGGATCTACAATTTTGTGACAAAGCGGGGAAGATGCCAAGGTTTCCGTTCGAAGATCTCTTGGACGCAGGTGGAAGCTGGAGCTGCGATCACGTGGAAATACCCGAGCTGCATTCTGCAAGGGGATGAATCGGTTGGTGAATTTTATTCGGTCGCGCTGACCAACGGGATGATGCAGGCGGACACGGGAACAAAGATGATCCACTTAGGAAAAAATACCCGGTCTACCATTGTCTCCAAAGGGATCTCCGCAGACGAGTCGCACAACACATACCGCGGTCTTGTTAAAATCGCTCCGAAAGCGTCCAATGCGCGCAACTACACGCAATGCGATTCGATGCTCATCGGCAGCAAGTGCTCTGCCAATACGTTCCCTTATGTTGAAGTGGGCAATGCGACCTCCCAAATCGAGCACGAGGCCTCCACGTCCAAGATGAACGAAGAACAGCTGTTTTATTTAGAGAGCCGGGGAATTTCCCGTGAAGATGCGATCCATATGATCGTGAACGGCTTTTGTAAAGAGGTGATCCGCGAGCTTCCGCTTGAATTTGCCGTCGAAGCGCAGAAGCTGCTCACTTTAAAATTAGAAAACTCCGTAGGTTGAGGAAGTAAAGTCATGTTAGAGATGATCGATGTCCATGCAGCAATTGAACAAAAGGGGATTTTGAAGGGGATCAACCTCAAGGTCGGTCCTGGCGAAGTCCATGCGATCATGGGCCCCAATGGCGCAGGGAAATCCACCCTTGCAAAAATTTTAGCAGGCGATCCTTCTTATGATGTGATATCTGGAAAGATCCTTTGGGAAGGTGAGGACATTGCCGAGCTTGCCCCTGATGAGCGCGCCCACGCGGGGATCTTCATGGGCTTCCAGTATCCTGTTGAGATTCCTGGAATTTCCAACTTTCAATTCTTACACGCTGCGCTCAACGCCAAACGCAAAGCATCTGGACAAGAGCCTCTTTCAGAACCTGATTTTAGCGCGCTCCTTGATGAAAAGATGACCCTTGTTAATGTGCGGCAGGAATTTAAATTCCGCAATGTGAACGAAGGGTTTTCCGGCGGAGAGAAGAAGCGGAACGAGATCTTGCAAATGGCCGTTTTAGAGCCAAAGCTTGCAGTCCTCGATGAGACCGATTCGGGATTGGACATCGATGCGATGCGGATTGTTGCCGATGGAATCAACCGTTTCCGCAGTCCAGAAAATGCCCTTGTCCTGATCACCCACTATCAACGTTTGCTCGATTATGTCCGTCCAGACTTTGTCCACGTAGTCGTCGACGGGAAAGTCGTGATGTCGGGAGGCGCCGATCTTGCCCTTGAACTTGAGAAAAAGGGATACGACTGGCTGATCCCTACCGCAGAACAGGAACCTGTCCTATGCTAGCGCACTTAAAGCAGCAATTCGATCAACGATCATCTTCCGCTGCTCTGCGTCCTGTGCGGGAAAAGGGATGGCGGCAGTTCGAAGCTTTGGGCATGCCCACCAAAAAACATGAGGCCTACCGCTATCTTCCATTGACCCGTCTGCATCAGCAGAACTTCATGCTGGCCGATGATGCGACAATTGCAAAACAAGCGTTTGCACAAGCTGTCAATCCAGCCTCGCAGCATTCTCACATTGTCTTCGTCAACGGATTTTTCCGTTCCGACTTAAGCGATATTTCGGCATTGGGAGGCCAAGTGCAGCTCATGGCCTTGTCCGATGCGATGCGCTCCCACAGTTCCTTTCTAAACAATCGCATGAGTAAAGCTCTCTCAGAAGAAAAAGACCCGTTTGCAGCGTTGAACGCTGCGACACATGGCGAGGGGATCTTCTTCTATGTCCCTCCCAAAATTGTCTTGGAACACCCTGTCCAATGCATCTATGTCCATGCGCATGATGCAAATGAAGCGCTCTCATCGCCAAGGCTCCACCTTTTCCTTGGCAAAGATGCCGATGTCAAATGGATCTCTACATCCTGCGGATCTGGCCATCTGAATGGCGTTCTGGATGCGGCATTGGAAGAGGGAGCTCAGCTGCGCCTATACAATCAAATCGCGCCAACGCATGACCATTGGCATTTTGAGTCGGTCCGCGCTTCTTTAAAAAAAGGGAGCCGTTTGCAGAGCATCAGCACCTCTTCGGGTTCAGGATGCGCCAGGCAAGATTACCGCGTCCTCCTTGCTGGAGAGGGGGCCGAAGCCCAAGTGCTTGGCTTGACTTCATTGCAAGAAAAAGCGCAGTCCCATGCCCATCTGCTGATCGAGCATGCGGCGCCTAACACGCAATCAATGCAGCGGTTTAAAACCCTTTTGGACGATGCCTCCCAGTCGAGCTTTGAAGGAAAGATCTTTGTGCGCAAAGAGGCGCAAAAGACCCAAGCGTATCAGTTGAACAACAATTTACTGCTCGATGACCGTGCGATTGCCAACAGCAAGCCGAACCTGGAAATTTTTGCCGATGATGTCAAAGCCTCTCATGGAGTGACCGTGTCCCAGCTTGATAAGGCCCTTCTGTTTTATCTTAAGACGCGCGGGATCTCCGAACAGGCGGCAAAGAACCTGCTTGTAGATGGTTTTTGCCAGGAAATATTGCAAGAAATTCCCTATCCTTTTCTTGCCCAAGAAATCCAAAAACGGTTAAATGCTCCGCTAAATCACTAAGAGATAAAAATTGTGGCCGACACGAGCGAGTATAATATTCGGAAAATCCGTCAGCAATTTCCGATGCTGCATCAAAAGATGCACGGCAAACCTTTCATCTATTTGGATTCTGCAGCGACCGCCCACAAGCCTGCATCTGTCATTGAGTCGATGAACCGTTTTTATTCTGAGCAGTATGCAACGGTGCATCGCGCCGTGTACGATTTTGCTTCGCAGGCAACCGACCGGCATCATGCTGTAAGAAACAAAATTAAAAAATTTCTCAATGCTGCATTTGCTGAGGAGATCATCTTTACAAAAGGGACGACGGACGGGATCAATTTGGCGGCCCAGTCTTTTTCTAAAGCTTTCCTTGAAGAAGGGGATGAGGTCCTGATCTCTGTGATGGAGCATCATTCGAACATTGTCCCTTGGCAAATGGTCTGCAAAGAGAGAGGAGCGCATCTCAAGTTCATTCCCATTAATGACCGGGGAGAGCTGATCTTTGAAGAATTTGAAAAGCTTTTGACCGATCGGACGAAGCTTGTCAGCATTGCCCATATTTCCAATTCTACCGGAACGATCAATCCTGTCGAAGAGATCATTAAATGCGCCCATGCGCGCGGCGCAAAAGTCTTGATCGACGGTGCGCAGAGCGCTCCCCATCATCCTGTCGACGTGCAAAAGCTTGGAGTCGATTTCTACGTCTTTTCCGGACATAAGGCCTATGGACCTACAGGCATTGGCGTCCTCTATGGAAAAAAGAACCTGCTCGAAAAGATGCCTCCTTACCAAGGGGGCGGCGATATGATCGAAGAAGTGGAGCTCGAGTCATCGACCTATCAGCATCCTCCGATGCGATTTGAAGCGGGAACGCCTCCCATTGCAGAAGTGATGGGCCTTGGCGAAGCGATCGATTATATAGAATCGATCGGACGCGACAAGATTGCAGCATGGGAGCAGGACCTGCTCGAATATGCGACCCAGAAAATGCTAGGAATTAAAGGTCTGAAGATCATGGGGACGGCTCCGCGCAAAGGAGCGATCATCAGTTTTCAGATCAAGGACCTCCACCCTCTTGATATGGGGACGCTCTTAGACCTGCGAGGGATAGCGGTCCGGACTGGGCATCTTTGCGCCCAGCCGACACTAAAGCGATTCGGCGTTGGACAAATAGCCAGGGCCTCATTTGCCCTTTATAATACCCACGAAGAAATCGACCTCTTTGTCAAAGCCCTCGAAGAAGTTTCCCTTCTTTTAAGACCTTCTTTATCTTATTAGATTCATTTGCTGTGATTTTACGACAGATTAAAATTTATATTAATAACTTTTTTGTATTAAAAAAAGTTTATGAAGTGTTTGTTTATATAGAGATTCGTTATTATAGTTATATTATTTAATCAAATTTGTTTTGAGGTTGAGGAGTTATATGGCCAGCGGTAGTTCTGTTGCGATCGGTAGTGCACATGGAGCACACCTATTTGGTAAGCAATTTCATCAAGATTTGGCAATCCAAAAAGGGCTAAAGGAAAAGTACTTTTCTTCAAGCGGAGAGTGCCATCTTCTTCTTACGGCTCTATTTCAATCATTAAAAGGCAGGGATCCTCTTGCGTTCATCAACCGTTCCAGCAGCGGCGGCACAGGCTTTACTTTTCTCGGCCAAGTTCCCTCCTATGCTCTGCCTCATGAAACTCCGGACCAAAGGATAGGGATTGTCATCAAGTGGCAATCGGAAGGGCAATGCAATGTCGAACGGATCGGCGCATTGTTTTTCAAAGCTTTCGGATTCCCTGCTCCTGAGACCTATCCGATCGATCCAAAACTAGCGAATTTGCTTGGGCCTCATGCTGAAAAAAAGTGCTTTGCAATGGGAGCAAATTATAAGGCTCTTAGCTTGATTGCAATGCCTTTATTGGATGCCAATAACTTTAAGGAAGCATCAAAATCAAAGATCAAGCAGATGTCGGCTGAAGATCAACAGGCCATGCTTGAAAAATTCGGAGAAATTGCCTTACTGGACATCATTCTCGGCAACAACGACCGATTGGTTTCATTTACAGACGATGTCGAGAGTTTATTCAGCGTAACAAGCTCGTTTAATTCCGGCAACGTTATGATGGAATTTGAAGAAGATGTAAGCGGCCGTCAAAAACTAGTCGATGTTTATCCGATTGATAACTGCACATTGGACTTGGCGGATAAGAAGAAACACATTTCCGATTCAGAGGGCGATATCGGTTTTGGGTTATTTGAAGACAATCTTTTGGAAACGCCGCCTGATTCTCCCAATTCTGTTGAAAGTTCTCCTAAAACCGTTCCACAGCCAGAAGATCCGGTTGATGCCGAAGCTTTATTTCAAGCTAAAATTATTCGTTTGAATCAAGTCTGCATCCGATTAATCAATGATTTAGATTGCGTGGCAAAACATATTCAGAATAATATTGCTAAAGATTTGAAAGAACGCGAGCCAGACATAGAAGTATATCGGGAGTTTATCGATATGGCTCCTGAGCATCTTGTTATTGGAATGAGGAAAGCATTAGACAAGGCTAGAATGTTTGACCATGCTTCGTTTGCGAAGCAATGCGAAGTAGAAAAGCTTGATGCATTCTCTAGGAGAGCTATAGAGCTTATCCAGTTGAATATGCAAAGCATCCAACAACTCTAAGTATTAACCCAGGTGTTTTTATGAGCCAAACAGTCACTTTTACCACCTTTAATCATAGAGAAGAGCATTTTGATCTAACTCTAAGGTCTGCAGGAGATTTTGAAGATCCTGGTATCCCTCATGAAACTCTGTCTAAGCAAGACGTTGTCAATATCGCACTATTTACTAAAACCGTTCAATGGTGCTTACGCCAAGACGATGTCGATTCAAAACTTGCATTGGAAACCATGTGCGAACAGATTGTCGATTGTCCAAACGTTCTAGCAAATGTCCAATACTTACTTCCGTTGATTTCAGAATATCTCCATGTTGCTGAAAGAAGCCCTGCTGCAAGAGAAGAGTTAATCCGTTTGACAGATAGGTCATTAGAGGTCCTTACAAAATTGGCCCATTGAAGGTTCGCGCCCTCTAAAACGTGAACAGCACTGACAAGGTGCCGCCCATTAGAGCAAGGTCTCCTTGGTTCTTTAGAACTTCAGGAAGAGGTTCGACTTTGATGACGCGCATGAATTGGTTTTGCGCGAAGAAGATCTGATACTCGTAAGCCAATTTTACAGAAAGCCCGCAGCGGTTGTTCCGAAAACCGTAATCCCAGCCGATCCCCATTTGCATCGCAATTAAAGATGTGATCTGCCGGAACTTGTCCTCCATCGAATTTTTCCCAGATAAGATGAAAAAAGAATTGGAAAAAAACTTTTCCTTTCTTTCGAGTTCAAACTGCCCGTAGTAGAGGCCAAGATGGGTCGTATTAAAGATGCTGAAGCCATGTTTTATGCAAAAACGGGTGTTTAGTCCGCCGCGCAGGCCGATCCCTTTAAACTCGTTTTCAAGTTTGACCCTGCTAAAACCTGGAAAAATTGCAACTTTGCTCCGGGAGCGCAGATGCTGGTCGATCCAAACTCCTGATAGGCCGACAGCTGGCTCAAGGACGAAATATCGACCTGTATAAAAGGCGCGGGAAAGCATCAGGTCGACCTGGTTCATAAAGAGTTTCCATTTCGCCTTAACATGGCTTGCAAAGCCTGCCGGTTCTAAGAAGAGGGGATCAGACCAAATAGGCTGAAAACCTGTGTTGGATGTCGTGAAGCCGTGGTCTTGGGCCTTCGTATCAAAATGGGTCCACGTGCCTAAGATGCGCCAATCATCTCGGTGAAATTGCAGTCCTCCGTGAACGCGGACTCCGAAGTCCCAGTCAAAATCAAACTCTTTAACATGCGACTTAAGAACAAAATCTGGAGACGGTAAAAATTCCTGAAGGGGATCATTGACAGCTACGGCATAGGGAATCCCATTTTCCCGCGCTTGCCAGTAGAGGGCGTCTGCGCCGAGGACCAGGCCATAAGATTTTGCTGCGCCAGGATTGTACTTTGTTCCATAACGTTCCTGCTTCTCGAGCTTTCCAAGCCGAGTTTCCAGCTGATTAAACATGACCTCTTCTTCAGATTGTTCTGAAGAGAGATCTTCTTCAGAATGTAAAATGCCGAATAGAGCCAATGCAATCAGCAGAAAAGGGAGCCTCAAAGCTGTAAAACGCATGTTCATCAACACGGTGTGCTCTCTTTAAAAATCCACGCGCAATGTCGCGCTCCAGCCTTGAAGCGATAGATCGCCCAAGTTGGAAACGAGGTTCGACATCGCTGCATTGTAATAGACCCTGTCAAGTTGGTTCTGGCCAAAATAAAGGTGCTGCTCATAGCCGCCGCGGACGCTAAAATGGTACTGATCATGCGCTAGCATCAGGTCCCATCCAATGCCAAGAGCAAGATCGGTAATGGCGCGCACTTGGTGGAAATCGTGGTGGACTTTGTTATTGGCGGGTGGGAAATTGGTGAAGACTTCGTTTCTTCTGATCTCAAACTCTCCAAAAATAAGAGAGATGGCAGCAGATCCGTAAATGCTGAAGCCTCCGCCTAGGACCCATTGCGTATCGATTCCAGCTTTCGGCCCCACTCCCCAGTAGTCATTTTTCAGCTTGATATTATCCTCGGCAATCGAAACGCCTTGTGGAAGGATAAGCGGAAAATATTGGACATGGTAGTGCTGGTCAAAAAAACCTGTCCGTATTCCCATCGAAGGACGGAAATTTAGGTGTTTGCCGACTGTATATTCCCTTCCTAGCTCAACATCGATGATATTGATGTTCAATCGCAGCTTGGCTTTAGCATTTAAGGCAAACGTTGTGTCAAGAGGGCCTGGGTTGAACCGGCTCCATGTGGGAAAAAGGGCATCGCCGTCGTGCGGATGAGAATGTCCTTTAGCGTCAGTATTGTAATGGGTCCAATAGCCTGAGAGGTCCCAAGAGTCGTGCGGAATGTTGTAGCCGATCCCTGCTCTAAAACCGATATGATAGTCGAAGTCGATGTTCTTGTAGTCGAGCTTTTCATTTTGCCCCGCGAATGTCGGGTCATTGGTCTTGACCGCATATTCAAGGCCATTTTCCTCCGCCTGGAGATAGAGGAATTCTCCGGTCAAGAAGAGGTTGTATCCTTTGACGACTTCTGCCCGCGATGATGAGTTATAGATCTTTTCTTCTTTGACCTTGTTTTCTAGTGCAGTCAGCCGTTCATCGAAATTCCGCAGTTGATCAGGATTCTGTGCATGTCCTTGTGGTGCGACAGTAAAAAAAGCCAAGAAAAGGGTGCAGTGAGCAAAGCGTCGTCTGAGAGTCTGTCCACTAACCATGCTTTTGTTTTTTGGATCCTTTTTGAGATCTTTCATATCGGTCTCCTCTCCCATGTGTTAACACATGGTCTCGTCGTCCGAACGACTAAAGTCTTATGAAATCTCTTCAAAATGAATCTAAAAAAACTAAATAGCCTGGTTTGTTGACAGACTCTGAATCGATTCTCCATTGCAGGAGCCTCCCTGGCCAATAAATGCGTGTTGTGTCAACAATATGAAAAAGCGATAAATTTTTTAAATAAAAAAAGCCTCCTGCCGCTAGGGCAGGAGGCTTGAGGAAAACGGATTAGAAATCCAAACGCGCAGACAATGTCCAACCTTGAAGGGTCAGATCGCCTTGGTTGCCGATAAAGTTGCCGATGGCAACGTCGTCGACAAATCGGATGAATTGGTTTTGGCTGAAGTAGACGTGGTGTTCCCATCCTGCTTGAATCCGGAAGTGGACACGCTCATCATCAGTCCAAGAGTCAAATCGCAGTCCCAGGGCGAGATCGGCGATCGCTCTTGTCGTGCGGTAGGACCAGTCCATGTCAACCCACTTAAATTTTACTCCGCCGCTGAGCTCGTCCTCACGATCCGGCTCATGGAAGCCATAGAGGAATGCAAATCCAGCATCGCCATAGATGCTCCAGCCGCCGCCAAGGCCCCACTGGGTATTGATCCCCGATTCAAGGCCGATGCCCCAGAAGTTGGTTTTCATTTCAATCTCATCATCGATGCCTGAAGAAAAACTTCCTGCGTTATCGCTCTTTCGGTTGTAATGGACGTTCATGTGCTGGCGTACCCAAGCGGTGCGCAGTCCGACGTGAGGTCTCAACGTAAGCCATTTACTGACATAGTATTCGCGGCCGAGATCCAGGTCGATCTGGTTCAGGTTCATGGCCCAATGAGCTTTCGTCTTTTGGTATGCGCCGTCGCCAATGGAAGGCCCGCCTGGGATCTCCTCTCCTGGATGGGTAAGGGTAGGGAAAAGGACTTCATTACCGTGGGCTTTTTCCCGCTCGTTAGCTTCTGTGTTGAAGTGAAGCCAGGTTGCAACAACGTCCCAGCCATCATGCGATGTGTTGTAACCGAGTCCGACGCGGCATCCAAAGTTCCAATCCCAATCGAGTCCTTCTGCTTTAGCGTCATGGAGGTTGATGTTGAAGTTGTCATTTTCGATGAAAAGCGGAAGTCCGTCTTCGTGCGCCTGCCAGTAGAGCAGATCGCCTGTAATGAACAGATCAGCGCCATTTTTAATTTGAGGCCGCGCTGATGGATTGATGACGCCTGTTGCGCCGCGCCGCTGTTCAAGGGAAGATACACGGTTTTCCAAGTTGCGCATTTGCGCATTATCAGCATCAGCAAAAGAGAGGCTGGTAAAAGCGGTAAGCGATGCTGTTGTAGAAAGAAAGTACTTTAAAAAGGTGTGGTTCATAGTGTTCCAAAGTTCTAAAAATGTGAGTATTTCATCTTTGGGCCAATTGATTGGCCCAAGCGATGGATTGGTTCATCCAATTAAAAGTCAAATCGGGCAGAAAGCGTCCAGCCTTGGAAGGTCAGATCGCCTTGGTTTGCAATAAAGTCGCCAATGGCAACATCATCGACAAATCGTGGGAACTGGTTCTGCGAGAAGTAGATATGGTGTTCCCATCCCGCTTGAATTCCAAAATGGAAGCGGTCTTTATCGAACATTGTATCCCAGCGTAAGCCGAGCTGTAGATCTCCAACAGCCCTGGAAACGCGATAGCTGTAATCCATATCGACCCACTTAAACTCGGTGCCGTTCGCAAGCTCATCTTCCCGATCGAGTTCATGAAATCCGTAGAGGACTGCAAATGCTGCATTTCCATAAATGCTCCATCCGCCGCCTAAGCCCCATTGCGTGTCCAGACCGGCTGCAATGCCAAGGCCCCAAAAATGGTTCTTCATTTCCACTTCATAGTCTTGTCCGGAAACACCTTCGAAGCGGTTGTAATGGACTTCGAGCTTTTGATGGATCCAGTCTGTGCGCAGCCCGAAATGAGGACGCAGAGTCAGCCATTTGCTCACAAAAAACTCGCGGCCCATTTCCAAATCAATTTGGTTGAGCTGCAGCTTCCAATGTCCTTTTGCTTTTGTGTAGGGGCCTCTTCCTAGATTTACACCATTGAGGTTAGCGCCTGGATGCGTCAACGTTGGATAGAGGGCGTCATCGCCGTGCGCATGCTCATGCTCATGGGCTTTGCCGTAAACGCGCATCCATGTGAGGCTCAAGTCCCAGCCATCGTGCGGCATATTGTAGCCGAAGCCGACGCGGAATCCCCAATCCCAGTCCCAATGCAGGCCTTCTGCATCAGCTTTGTGGAGATTGGTTGTAAAACCTTGATCTTCGTTCTCAACGAAAAGAGGCAGTCCGTCTTCGTGAGCAATCCAATAGAGTGCATCAGCGGTGATGAAGAGGTCAGCGCCATTGCGCACTTGAGGACGTCCTGGCGGATTGATCACACCATTGGCGCCGCGACGCTGTTCGAGGGCAGTCACACGATTTTCCAAGTTGCGCATCTGAGCGTTGTCTGCATCAGCGAAGGAGAGGTTTGTAAAAGCGACAAGCGATGCAGCAGCTGCGGGCCACATCTTTTTTAAGTTGTATTTCATGAAGATCCCCCTGAGTTTGGATCGATTTTGTTTATGCTTCGAAATATGGTTATGACGATTTCTGAAGGGTTTTTCGGAATGCAGCGTTGCGCTGCACAATTCCAAAAAACCTCTCAGAAGATCATCGAGATATCTACGATTGTAGATGCACGATAGTTCCGTCGCATTAAGTAGATTCACTGTAAAATGAACGAGTGATTCCGTCAACCACAAATTCGTGTGCGCAGCTTGCCAAGTTCTGAAAGCGCTTGCACACCGTACTGTTCGAATTCTGCGACGGTGAAAAGACCTGTTGCAACTCCGATGAAGTGCATTCCTGCGCCTTTTGCAGCGTTCATATCGTTGATGTGATCGCCAATGTATAGGACTTCGGTCGGTTCTATCTGATGTTGTTTCAACCAGAGCAGAGCAGGTTCGAACACACGCGGATCAGGTTTGTGATGCTTTGTGTCTTCTTCTGTCTGCACGTGGCCGAACAGCTCTTTGGGAAAGCGCCACCGCTCGAAATCGTAAAGGACGTTCGATCGGGTTGTCGCTGTGACAAGCCCGAGCTTTTTGCCGCACTTGTGCAGATGTTCCAATGTGTCTAATGCCGAATCGAAGAGTTCTTTGGGAAAATGAGGGCGCATCGCTGTGTTGTGCCCAATCGCTGTTTGCACATCTTCTGTTTCATAGAGGATCTGCATGAGCTCGGTCAAAGGCTTTCCCCAATGCAGCTTGATCTCTTCGTCGTCAAGGGTTTTGCCGTAGTATGTTTTTGCAATGTGCTTATGCTGCGCCCACTTTGGGCCCATCGTGTTGACGAGAGTGTCATCGAAATCAAAGAGGACCGCTTTAATAGATGATAATTGAAATGACATGCCTGCTTCCCTGTATGAAAATAAAATGCAATCTTATGCGAAGCTGTTGCAGATTGCGAGGCAATTGTTTTCAAGATGCAAACTTTGATTCTTATGAGCCTATCTGCAATCTAGAGAAAAAATTTGGAGAATTTTTTGAGTGCTTTTCGTGGTTTTCTCCTTGGAAATATTATGAATATACTCGCGTCGTAAAACACAAAAATCATCTCAAAAAATTCTCTAAATTTTTTCTCTAGATTGCGGATAGGTTCATGTGCCTAATGCAGGGAGCATCTTGTTGATCTCTTCCAGCCAATAGAGAGCCTCTTTGCCCATTTGCTTGCAGATGAAGAGCCAGGCGATGCAGAGAAGGGCAAGTCCGGCGAGCGATTTCAACGACATGCCGAGAAACACGATTTGAACTTGAGGCGCCAACCGGTTTGCAATCCCTAAAAACAGCTCGGTCATTAAAATGGCCAGCAGAGAAGGAGCTGCTAGTTGGATAGCTACGGCGAACAGCCTGCTTATTGCTTCTGTAACGTGGAGCCAAAATGGATTATGAGAGGTGAAAAAAGTGGGATTGATCCAGCCGTCCGCAGGAACAATCTCAAATGAAGTGAGCACAGCATCGAAAAAGAGGTAGGGTCCGCCAAGCTGATAGAAGATCACGATCATGACCTGATTATAAAAAATACCGATGTCGGAGGATTGGGTCTGCGTCGAAGGATCGGTGACCTGCAAAGAAGAAGCTCCTCGGAGGAAGTCGATCAGAACGCCTGCGGATTCGGCAACAGAAAATGGCAGACCTGCAAAAAACGCGAGGAACATTCCGATGAAAAATTCCTTAAAGAGAAGGCCGATGTAGGCGGTATTGAAATCGACCATCGTTTTACTGGTCATCACAATTTGAGGAAGGAATGCAACAGTCAATGCAGTAAGGAGCCCCATTTTAATAGGGCTTGGGACCTTGGAGCCGAAAAAAGGGGCAGCCATCAAGATCGGCATCATCCGCGCCATGCCAAGCAGGAAAAGGGAGAGCATGGCAAAGGGTGCATAATCTGTCAGCTGGGAATAAAACGAAAAGTAGCTTTCAGTAGGGCTCATTGATTAAGAGACCCATTTCGGAAAGTTCGTGAAAATGTTGTTCGTAAACTGCATGATCTGAGCAGAAAGCCAACCGCCCATGAACAGAAGGGTCAAAATAACGGCAAAGAGTTTGACCATGAACGAGAGGGTCTGCTCCTGAATTTGCGTCGCAGCCTGGAAGATCGCGACGAAAAGTCCAAGCATGGTGCTGATCAGGATAGGCGGCCCGGACAACAGCAGGATCATAAAAAGCGACTGATAAGAGAGCTGATAGATTTCTGTACTATACATGCATCCATCCTATTTGAAGGATAAAACAAGGCCTTGGATGATCAGCGTCCAGCCGTCGACCATTACGATCAGCAATAGCTTTAACGGAAGGGCGATCGTCAAAGGAGAAAGCATCATCATACCCATCGCAAGCAGGATGTTCGCCGTTACCAGGTCGATCACGAAAAAGGGCAAATAAATGAGGACGCCGACTTCAAAGGCCGCTTTAAGCTGAGTCGTGATAAACGAGGGGATAATAACGATAAAGTCCGTTGGTTTTAGTGATTTCTTGTACGGGTCCGGGAAGGAACGGTAAGCAAGCTGATAAAAACCTGAGATGTGCTTGTTCGATGTGTTGCGGATTAAAAATGTTTTCAGGGGTTCTTTGGTGATTGTGACAATTTTCACAATATAGTCAGCGCTTTGCGCAGAAAATAGCTCTTGCGGCGGCTCCTTGCTGATGAACTCTTCCCCTGCTTGGTACATGGCCAAACAGGTCGGGAACATCACATAGATAGACATAAAGAGCGCGATACCGGTGATGACTTGGTTAGGCGGAGACTGCTGTACGCCCAAAGCGTTCCGGAGCAGGGAAAGAACGATGACGATCTTGATGTAGGAGGTAAGCAGCATGATCGCATAAGGGAGGAGCGAAAGGATCGTGATCGCTGCGAGCTCTTGGACGATTGTTGGCTGAGGCTGGCCTCCTGCCGGGATTTCAGGTGGAGGGGTATTAGGCCCGATCGGTATTGGTTCCTGGGAGAACAAGCAATCGCATCCGACGCCGACAAAAAAAAGGACGAGGAAAAGTGCAAAGTGGAGTTTGTGGCGTTTGATCAGGTCAAATGTCTTTTGAATCATTGCAATCAGGGGTTTACCACGACTTTAGTACATCCCAAGGATTTAAATATAGAAGTTATTAAAGGAAAGGTAAATGCAAAGAGTTAAGGTAAAATGTTTTTATGGGGCTCTGTATCATATGTCGGAAACACGGCACTGCGAGTCCGCATTTCCGACATATGATACAGAGGACCATAAAAACAATTTATCTCTAACTATAATTTCCAACTCAATGGAGTTTCATGTACTTTTCGAAGGCGGCTTCTAGGGCGCGCCATTGGTTCTCAATGGTGGAATTGATGATGCCGCTCTCTGTTTCGATGATGCAGCCGCCGGGGGAGACATCGCCCCTTTCTTGAATGGAAAGGGTCTGCAGCTGCTCGAGGATGGCTTTGACCTTCGGCTTATTAGTTTCCAAGGTCTCTTTGTCAGCCTTGTTCACATAGATGGTAAACCGGTGGTTCTGCGTCACCGGCGCCAAAGCTGCGATCACGATCTCAACGATCGTTTCGGGGTACAGTTCGAGTTCCTTGCTGACGATTTTTTTGGCGGCCTTTAATGCTAGTGGAAGGATCTGCTTTTGCAGCTCGATCCGTAAGTGGCGCAAGTTGCGCTCAAAGGACATCAGGTGTTCATTGAACTGGGAAAGCCCTTCTTCAAAACCCTCTTTTTTTGTTTTTTCCCTAAGAGCTTCGCATTCCGCATCGACTTGCTTCCGGTAGTGCTCCGCATCTTCTTTCGCCCGCTGCAAGATCTCTTGAGCAGTCATCAGTGTGCTAAAGTCTTCAGCAGAGATCACCTTGTCATCTGTAGAAGGATGGATTTCTCCTTGGTAGATCAATGAGAAGAATTTCATGGTGTTATACCGGGGTATGGGTGTTGATCGATTGGCTCAATTCGACCACCTGATCGATGAGAAGGGGAGCTGCGCGGGGGTGGTCGAGGGGGGTGCAGAGCTTGAGCAAGGCGTTGCCTTTCTCGCTGTCAAGGTGACGGGTGGCATACCAGATCAGGCTCGGGTGGTGGCCGTAAAGGGCTTTGGCGATCCGGTTGATCCCCCGTTGAAAGAGGCTTAGCTTCAATGCCTCGACATCGCCGCTCCAGCTGGCCAGTCCCAGTTTTTTAAAAGCGACAGGCTCTTTTTTGTGGGACAGCGTTTTCAGATAGGCCTGTTGAGGTTTTGAAAGGAGGGCATAAATTTGCTTCAGCTTCGACGTGTCGATGATGTGGCGGATCTCAATCGAGAGGTCGTGCATGCTGATCAGGTCGATTAGGGAAGACCACTCTTGCTGATCCAAGTCGAGCAATGGGTTGAGGCGGCTTGCCGGCAAGCAAGGGATCGGTAAAAGATCGGCGGGCGATATCCGCTCGAAGAGAGTCTGTCTGAGGAAGCGTGAGGCGATGAAGGAAATTTCCGGCAGCTGGTTAGAGAAGAGCAGCGCAGTTTTAAGCCCTTTTTGCTGGTCTGGATGGAGGCATGCAAGAAAAAGGCGGATGTCTGATTCCGGCAGAGTGCGCAGATAGGGTGCGAACCAGGAGTAGTGGATACGGAAAAGCGCTTCATCGCAACGGGGGATCCCCTTGGATGGGTCTCCCAGAGTGGCCCCAAGTTCGCGGATCTCTTTAGCTTCGCTGTCAGGGAGGTATTTCAAAAGGGTGTTCTGCTGCTCGGGGGAGCACTTTTGCAAAAAAGCGTGGCAAACAATCGCAGCAGTATTATCCATATTAATATCTCAAATAAGCGCAAAACGGCTACTTTTTGATGTCCTCTTTACGCTGATTATCTGTTGTTCCTTCATGGTGGTCTTGGAGGGGGATGTGGCTCAAAAGCGCTTTAATCCCTCCGCGCCGTTTTAATATCGGATAGAATTTCCATACCATCCAACCCAGCAGGACTGCAAAGAGGAGGGTAAATACTGTCAGGAGGAAGAAGATGAACCGGAACCTGCCCGCTGAGTTTTTGCTCATGACGATCGACCAAATGCTGACGTACTCTTTGGCTTTTGCCTCTAGAGGCTCGATCTGCGGGGTCAAGGTCACATCAGTGAACCTGGAACGGTCGGAGATAACGGTGACATCATTGACATCGAGTCCCGTTACGCTTCCTGAAACGAGGCGTTTGATCTTGGTGACCAAGTGGCTGTTAGGGTCGTCGAGGATCCCTTGGTGCTTGACATAGACCGCAGCGGTGATCTTTTGCACGGGGGCGGCTGTCACTCCTGGAATTGTCGCAGCGGCAGCTTCCTGGGGAAAAGAAAGTTGGACGTCGGCATCGATGACCCCGTCGATCTTACGGATCATGTTCGCGATTTGCTGGGCAAGCCCAGCCTGGTAGCGGATTGTCTCTTCTTTGTCCGAGGACATCAGGCCCGATTTGGCAAAGAGGTCGAGAAGGTTCGTTCCTTGTTGGCGCGGCAGTCCGTTTTGGTTCAAAATGGCCATCGCATCGGTCGCTTGCCCTGGAGGAACGGAAATGCTCCATTTGGGAGCTCCGCCGGCGCCGCCGGGAGCGGAACTGACAGTGGCTATTTTCTCAGCAGGGATCCCTTTGCTTGCCAAGAAGACGACGATCTCGTTGGCATCCCTTTCGCTCACATCATTGATAATGACCATGTTGTTTTCGCATCCGGAAAGAAAGACGAGGGCAGCAAAGGCTGCCATGGCGACAAAGAGGCGTTCAAGGGAACGAAAAGCGGGGTGCATCATAAATGATCTACATGTTGAAAGTTCAGCTGGCTATTTCCTTTATATCAATTTTCCCCTAGCGCGTCAAACTCAATCATTTTTGGAGTTTTTCAGCCTTTCTTCCCTCTATCTCTTAAATAGCCAGGAGGGGCCGTTGCCGAATCGGCGGCGGGCGTAGTCCAATATCCCTTGGACGGCAGCTTTGTTCTTAAGGAGCTTTTCCTCCTGCTGTCGGTAGTCTTTTTTGGGGCTGAGCCTTTTGCGCAGGGCAAGCTGGACTGTTTTGAGCAGACGGATCTTGAGCAGATGGGCGATATCGGGAAGCAGGACCTTCCAATAAAGCCGGGTGCGTTCATTGCTGGTGCAGTTCCTTTCGATCCAAAGAAGCCGGTTGCGCCACCAAAAGTAGGTGGAATGGGGCTTGCCGACAAACGAAGCGGAAACTTTGTGGTAGATCAGGGCTTTGGGGCATGTCAAGGTAGCAAATCCAGCTTTTCTTGCCCGGAAGCAGAAGTCTGATTCTTCCCAGATGAGGAAGAACCGGGGCTCAAGTAGCCCGATCTGCTCCCATACCTCTCTTTTAGCAATGAGCGCTGCTCCGCAGACGTAGTCGATCTTTTGAGGCCCATCTGCCCCTTCAGCATCAGCTTTACGGCGCAGTCCGATCAGGTCGAACTGTCCCGATTTGGAGTTCCACATCCCTCCCCAGTGGTCGAGCGTGTCCCTTTGATCGAAGAGGCAGATCTTGGCGCCGAGGATCCCCGCCTCTGGATGTTCTTCGAAGCAAGATGCAAATGCATTGAGCAGACCGGGATCGACAACAGTATCGTTGTTGAGCAGAAAGATCAGATCGGCATCTGTCTTGAGGGCAAAAAGGATTCCTACATTGTTGCCCTCCGCAAAGCCTAAGTTCTCTCTGTTTTCAATGAGCATTACATCAGGAAACTGGGAGCGGATGGTATCTGCAGATCCATCGGTGGAGCCGTTGTCCACGACGATCGTAGTCCGGTTTGCGTAGTCGATTGCAGCAACGGAATGCAGGCAGGCGAGCGTGTCCCGTTTTCCATTCCAGTTGAGGATGATGATGGCAATTTTAGGCTTTAAGGTCATTTTGGTACGCATCCCAGGCATGTTTACGGTAGATGGCCGCTTGGGCCTTGGGATCGGACGAGCCGTAAATGCCTCTGCCGACGATGATCACATCGCTCCCTTTGGCGATGACCGATTCGGGAGTCTGGTACTGCTGGCCTAAATGGTCTCCGCCTGTTGCGAGCTGGACGCCTGGCGTCATATGGATGAACCGGGGATCGTCGATGAGCTTGTGCATCGAGATGAACCCTGTGACAAAATCGGCATGGTCTTTGGCCATTTCGACAGCTTGGGAGGTATAGGAACCATAGGCTAGGTTTCCGGATGAGCTCATTTCGGCAAGCATAAGGAGGGCGCGTCCTTTGGGCAGGCCTACCTCTTTAAGGCCGGCAATGATCCCAGGGCCGGGAACGGCATGGGCATTGATGATGTCGGCCCATGAAGCAATTTTGTAGATGCCTCCTGCATATTGCTGGACCACCGTATTGCCAATGTCAGCGAACTTCCTGTCTTCAAAAATGAGGAACTGGTGCTGCTCGGCAATCTGTTGCAAGCGGTCTGTCACTTCCGGGGAAAAGTCGTCGAGGATGTCGATGTGGGTCTTGAAGACGCAGATATGGGGTCCTACTTGTTCTGCAAGTGCGAGCAGTTTTTTTGATGAGGTCACATCAGCCGCAATGCTCAAGTTCGTTTTCTTGTCGGCCATCAGGCGGAACAGCTTGACAGCGGTTGGATTCGAGCTGAGGTTAGCCCGTTCTTCAAATGCGATTCGAGAGCCGTAGAGTTGGACTTGCATAGGATTTTACCTTTTTAAAGAAGGAGGAGCGAGTAGCATTTTTATCCAAAGTATGCCTGGAAAACGGGTCTCGCAAATGCCCGGTTTTCAATCACTTCTGTCGGGGATCCTACCATAGATCGAGTTAAAGCAAAAAAATAAAATAATTGCTTTGCGCAGGAGCGATGAAAAAATGAATTACAAGTTAAATTTTTAAAATCTGGTTTTAAATGAGTTGACGTCTTTTTATTTTCTTTAAAATTTTAATTTTTGCTTTAAATAATTCGTTTATTGAGATATAATATTGAGTTTGAATTAGATTGGATTCAATTAAAAAGGGGTAATTATTTATGGCGACAAGACTAACAACAGTTGAACCAAGCTTAGTCAGCGGACAGGCAGCAACTCTTGCTCTTGCAAAGGATTTGATCCAAGTCGGCGAAGCAGCAGCTTTGCATCAAAGCATTCAAAACGATTTAAGGGGTGAAGGATTGCCTTCGCAGACCTGTTACAAGGTGCTCGACTTGGCTGCCAAGATAACTCAGTTAGTGGGGCAAATCGAAGTATTCAGAAGAGAAAACGGCTTTGACGATCCAGCATCTATTGATGATGCTGCGCAGAAGATTTTCATGACTCAATTTGAATTTTTTGAAAGACAAGTTTGCAATTTAAAGCATGATTGCCGTCCTACTTTTGCCCATGTTCAACGTCTTGCAGGACCGGAAATAGAAAAGGCTCTGCCTGTTTTTGAAAAACAAGTCGCTCAATATCTGCAAACGCGCAATAGCAAAGATCTTGACCAAGCAAAAACTTTCAGCGCTGAAGTCAGCATAATGAACCACACTGCACAAGTAATAACTTACTGCCAAGCAACGCTTGATGGCAGCGAGAATGTGGGGTTATCTCCAGCTTCATGCCGTTTTAGTGTTTTAGAATCAAGACTTGGCGGTTGGCCTTACTTGAACAAAAAATGCGAAACTGTCATGCAACGTTTAGACTCCCTTGCTGTAGAAGGATTGGATGCGGCCAGTTTGGATCATGTGTGGAACCTTTTGAAAAGAGATGATATTGATCAGACGATTGACCGGTTGCACGAAAAAGTAGGCTCTGACCAAGTCAACTACTGGGTCTGGCACCTCTTGGGCGAGAAAGCCGGCGAGAATTATGGTTTAGTCCACCGCTATGATGACCTCGGCGTGCTAAAAGAGGCGATTCTCCGCACAACACAATCTCTTGCTGACAAGATCATGGAAGGGCTTGACAAAGAAGTGGTATTAGCAAAGCTCTTTAAGATGATCGGTGAGCCTCAAGTTGAGAATCCAATGGAATGGATGAAGCAGAACGCTTGCTATTACACGGATGAGCTTAATATGATCGCTAGCGAAATGCGATGGCGTCCATCTCGCCGCATATATCCTCTTGACTCCAACAGTTTAAATCGAGGCTTCACGCATCTTTCTGTCAATCCCTTTTATACAGGGAATGGTTTCAAAAATTTTAAGTCTTCGCCTGAAGAATTTGTATCGGAAAAACATCGATATACCCAAATCCTTGAAAAGCTCGAAGGCTTAGGACAGCAAACCATAACGGATGATCTTAAAGAGCAAGTCGAAGAGATGATTGAAGAGCTTTCTAACAAGGGGCTTGCAAATACGATCAACTACGAGATCTGGAGACTGGGCGGGGAACAACCGGGCGACAATTGGGGCATTGCGCACCGCTATGATAATCCAGCGGTTCTTAAACAAGCTCTGATGATTGCATTGCAACGGGATTTGCACGAAAGAGTTGTGGCCTTAAACTTCGATACTGAAGAAGGCTGCGATGCATTCTATGCTGAAATTGCACAAATTGCTTTTGGTAAAGCTAGCATCCCTTCAGGAGTTGATCCAGTTGCTTATGGAAAAGAACACATCGCAATGCACCAGCACCAAATAACTCTTGCTATGCTTGCTGTAATGGAAATGCAGCAATGCGAAAAAAATGGTGGAGAATCGGCAATGGGAGCTGCAATTCCATTGAGTCCGACAGAACAAAGCATGGGTGATCATAGGGCGTTAACTGAAGGTCCTGTTCCGGAAGGGCAGCAATACACCCAAATTCTCGAAAAACTTCAAGAACTAGGCCAACAATCGATACCATCCGATCTTAAAGGGCAAATCGAAGCGATGATCGAGCATCTTTCTCAAAGAGGACTTGCCGACACAATTAACTACGAGATCTGGAGGCTGGGCGGAGAGAAGCCTGGCGATGATTGGGGCGTAGTGCACCGCTATGATGATCCAGATGTGCTAAGACAGGCTTTGACGATTGCATTGCAACGGAACACTCCCTAATTTGGAAAGCTATTGAAGATTTTCTAGTCGATTCTCAACGCATGGCGATAAGCGATATTTGGATAACTTGGGACCTTTGTCCCAGAAGTTTCTGAATATCTAAGTTGGGATTCGAGTTAGAGCAATGAATCTCATCTTTAAGTCGAGTAGTCTAAATCAAAGACCTGTCCGAAGATCTCGGCAGGTCTTTTTTCTTTAATGAGTTATCTTTCAAAGGCTTATGATGTGGAATTTGCCAATGTGTTGAGTTAAAGAAAAAATTAAAGGTACTTGCTTTCTTCTCGAAAGGAAAAGTTTTATTATGTAAAATAAATATTTTAATCTCTGTTGATCAGATGTTTAAATTAAGTTATTCGATTTAAAATTTTATCTATCGTTTAATTTGATGAGCGGATGTGTTATAATATTGCCTAAATTAATAAGCAAAAACAATCTCAACCAAGGGATCATTTTTTATGGCAACGAAGGCAATACCAGATTCTACTGGGATCAACGTAGAAGCAGCAGCAATGAAGCTAACCCAAGATATCATGCACGGATGTTCGCAAGTGGGTGAGCTAAGAGCGGAGAGCAGAGCCATTGGAGAGGATCTACGCCAAGGACACCTATCTCAAGAAACCTTCGGAAAAACACAACATTTGGCTCGTCAAGTGAACTATTTGGCAGAGAGCGCAATGGAATGGGAATTGAGCTTGGGATCAGAGCCGATCTCTTCTATTGATGGCCTAGCGCGGCAGCTTTTGACAGCTCAATTCAGTAAGTTTAATGAGGAATTGCAAGGGTTAAAGCGCAATGTATCTTATACGGTTGAGGATGTTATCTATTCAGCTCGTAAGGAATCTCAGGAATTGCAGCCTGTTTTCGAAAAAGCTGTTGGACAATATCTGCAAACGCGGAACGCTAAAGATGCAGAATCAGCTAAGGAATGCAGAGGTAAACTGAATGATTTTAACCATGGGATAGCAGATTTAACATATACTTGTAACCGGTTGAATGACAGAAAAATTGAGCACATTTATCAACGAAATCCGGTTGAGGAACGAACAGAGAAACTTGAAAGGCTAATTGGCCAAAACTGTTATCATACTACCGTTACAACTCTTTTTCTCAAGCTTGATCAAGTGGCAGAAGAAGGAGATGTTGCAGCATTAGACGATCGTTGGGGAATGAACAAAGAAAGAATAAATGGATTCATTGACGATCTTCATGAACAAGTCGGCTCCGACCAAGTCAACTACTGGGTCTGGAACCTCTTGGGCGAGAAACCTGGCGAGAACTACGGGCAAGTCCACCGCTATGATGACCTCGGCGTCTTGAAAGAGGCGATCCTCCGCACATCAAAGTCTTTGGTCGACAAGATCATGAAAGAGGAAGCCGCAGATTTAGGACCAGAAGCTGTCTATGCAAAACTCTATGAGATCATTGGAGAGCCTGAAGTAGAAAATCCGATGGTTTGGATGAAAGAGAACGCTTGCTATTACACTCGAGAACTTCATGATGCAATTGATGCAGTGAAGTTTCCAAGACGGGACTTTCAGCTTTTTGATGACTTCGATCCGTTCCCAGCCACTTTTGATTTTAATCCAAGCGGCTTACCAATAGATTTCTCACAACCTCCTCGCCTTTTCCTGCCACCTCAAAAACACGAGTACACATCGATTTTTGAAGAGCTTGATGGCGCATCAACAGTCCAGCCTGAGCTTAGAGATCGAATCGAAGCGATGATCGAGAGGCTTTCTGGCAATGGGCTTGCTGATACGATCAATTATGAGATCTGGAGATTAGGCGGTCAAAAACCTGGCGACAATTGGGGCGTAGTCCACCGTTACGACGATCCTGCTGTCCTCAGACAAGCGTTGATGATTGCTGTCCGACGCGATGTGCACAATGAGATGGTAGTCAAGAGATTTGACGATGATGAGGATCGCAATGCGTTCTATGCTGAAATCACTGCAATCGCATTTGAAGATGAGTATGATGGAGTCCCTTCTGATATCGATCCGATCGCTTATGGAAAGGAGAACATCGTTTTCCATCTGCACCGAATTAGCGAGGCTTCTGAAGTTGTTCAAGCTCGGATTGAACGAAGAAGGGAAGAAAAGGCCCGCGAAAGCGATGAAGCAATGGGTGAAATAATCGAAGCTGCCATTGCAAAGAATCCAGCAGCTCAAAGTCTTGCCGACATGCTTAAATCCATTGGTCAAGCAACTAGCATATTTGCTCGAACCGGGGCTGTTGAAGAGTGCAAAGCTCAGATCAAAGCTAAAATCGAAGGATCAGATTTTTCAGAAGATCTCCGTCAGCAAATCTTCATAGGCATTTGGAGAGCAAATGAAGAGCCGACAGGCGATTCAGCTTATGGCCTCCACCACTATTTGGATAACTTGGAAGTTTTATCCCAAGTCCTGTTGAACATCGTGGTCGAGATTGCGATTAACGGGGAGCAATAAGCCCTGTTTTTAGATCTTTAGTCTAAATCAAAACCCTGCCGATGACCTCGGCAGGGTTTTTGTTTTTTGGTTCGGAGGGATTGGAAAGAAAGCGGTCCGGTCGGCGCACGCCGGCCGAGCCGGTAAAAGTTCTTTGTTATATCAGTGCTGTCTTGTAAATTAATTATTTAATTTATTGAAAAATTTGTTGTATTTTAAAATATCGTCTTTGATTTGATTTTGTTTTGTGTTAAAATATCAGTCGATTGAATAACAAAAAATCGCAAAAATGGGGATATTTTATGGCGATGAAGACAATACCAGGTTCTACTGGGATCGGCGTAGAAGCAGCGGCAATGGATCTAAACCTTGAAATCATGCAAGGATGTTTGCAAGTTGGCGAATTAAGAGCAGTCGACGCAGCCATTGAAGAAGTTTTACCTAAAGATCCTCTTTCTGAAGAGACATGTGAAAAAACCATGCGTTTGGCACATCAAGTATGCCAGTTGGCAGAGCGCATTACTCAGTGGGAATTGAGTTTGGGATCAGAGCTTATCTCTTCTGTTGACGGGCTTGTCCGGCTGCTTTTAACAACTCAATTCAATACATTTAATGAGCAGTTTCAAGTGTTAAAGCGCAATGTATCTTTTACGATCGATGATGTTAGCGGGCAAGCTCTCCAGGGAACTCGGGAGCTGCAGCCTGTTTTTGAAAAAGCTGTTGGCCAGTATCTGCAAACACGGAACCATAATGATGCAGAGGCAGCTAGCCAATGCGGACGCAACCTGGATGTTTTTAACCGTACAGTACAAAATCTGACGGATGCTAAAAACCAGTTAAGCGGCGTAGAAGTAAAGCATCCTTATCAGAAAGATCCAGTTCAAGAACGTATTGGTCAACTTGAAAGGCTGATTGGCAATGGTCATTATTATGTTCGCGTCGAAAGTGTTTTCCTCAAGCTGGATCAAGTGGTAGAGGAAGGAGATATTTCGGCATTAGACGATTTTTGGGGAATGAACAAAGAGACAATTAATCGTTTCATTGACAATCTTCATGAGCAAGTCGGATCTGACCAAGTCAACTACTGGGTATGGAAGCTCTCAGGCGAGAAAGCTGGCGAGAACTACGGCGAGGTCCACCGCTATGATGACCTCGGCATCTTGAAGGAAGCGATCCTCCGCACAAGGAAGTCTTTAGCCGACAAGATCATGAAAGAGGAAGCTGCAGACATAACCCCGGATCAAGTCTATGCAAAACTCTATGAGATCATTGGAAAGCCGGAAGTTGAAAATCCGAAGGTTTGGATGAAAGAGAACGCTTGCTATTACACCGGCGAACTTCGTGATGCAATTAATGATGTGAAGTTTGCAAGACGAGTATTTCAGACGTTGGAAGAGTTTGGCGACGAGATACCTTGTTTCAATTTTAATGGATTCAGCGAACCCCCGCGTTATATTCCACCTCAAAAACACGAGTTCACATCGATTTTTGAAGAGCTTGATGGCGCATCATCAATCCAGCCTGAGCTTAGAGAGCGAATTGAAGCGATGATCGGTAGGCTTTCTGAAAACGGACTTGCTGACACGATCAATTATGAGATCTGGAGATTAGGCGGTGAAAAACCTGGCGACAATTGGGGCGTCGTCCACCGTTACGACGATCCAGCAGTACTTAGACAAGCATTGATGATTGCAGTCAGACGCGATGTGCAAAATGTGGTGGTCAAGACATTTACCGACGAAGAGGATCTCAATGCGTTCTATGCTCAAATCACTGAAATCGCATTTGAAGATAAGTATGATGGAGTCCCATCAGATATCAATCCGATCGCTTATGGAAAGGAGAACATCGTCTTCCATCTGCACCGAATTGGCGATGCATCTGAAGTTGTTAGAGCTCGGATTGAACAAAGAAGGGAAGAAAAGGCCCGCGAAAGCGATAAGGCAATGAACCAATTAATTGAAGCTGCAATTGCAAAGAATCCAGCAGCTCAAAGTCTTGCCGACATGCTTAATTCCATTAATCATGTGAATAGATTGATTGGTCGACCCAGGGCTGTTGAAGAGTGCAAAGCTCAGATCAAAGCTAAAATCGAAGGACCAGATTTTGCAGCAGATCTCCGCAATCAAATCTTCATAGGCATTTGGAGAGCAAATGAAGAGCCGACTGGCGACTCAAATTATGGCCTCCACCACTATTTGGATGACTTGGATGTATTATCTCAAGTCCTCTTAAATATCGTGATCGAGATTGGAATTAACGGGGAGCAATAAGCCCTGTTTTTAGATCTGTAGTCTAAATCAAAAACCCTGCCGATGACCTCGGCGGGGTTTTTATTTTTTGATCGCATGGATCGGAAAGGCAAAAAATCTGGTCGGCGCAAGCCGTCTGATGGGGTAAAATGCCTTTGAACGCAGCGGCGCTGGATTGTAAATTAATTGTTTAATCCTCTTGGAGAAGTTGTTCTGTTTTCAAATATCGGTTTTGATTTGATTGGCCTTTGTGTAAAATATTTCGTGATTAAATAACAATCATCGCAACCAAGGGATCATTTTTATGGCAACGAACGCAATGCTAGGTTCTACCGCGATCAACGTGCAAATAGCGGCAATGCAGATAACTCATGAAATCATAAGAGGATGTTTCCAAGTTGGCGAACTGAAAGCAGTGGGCGCATCAATTGAAGAAACTCTGTCTAAAGAACCCCTATCTCAACAGGCATGCGAAAAAATCAGAGATTTAGCATATCAAGTAAACCAGTTGGCAGAGCGCGCGAATCATTGGGTATTGGGTTTGGAATCAGAGCCCGTCGCTTCTGCGGACAGTCTTGCGAAGATGGTTTTGGCAACTCAATTCGATACGTTTAATGACCAATTGCAAGCGTTAAAGAAAAATGTATCTTATACGATCGATCATGCTATTGGTCAAGCTCGTTATGAATCTCAGCGCTTGCACCCTATTTTCGAGAAAGCTGTTGGACAATATCTGCAAACACGGAGCTATAAAGATGGAGCGGCAGCAGATGAATCTGGACAAAACCTGACTACGTTTAACCATGCTGTAACGCATCTAACGGAAACTCAAAACCAATTTAACGGCGCAGAAGTAGAGATTGCTTATCATCAAGATCCAGTTCAGGAACGTATAGATAAACTTGGTAGGCTGGTCGGCAGTTGTTATCACCTTTGTATTGAGATGGTCTTCTTCATGCTGGATGAAGTGGCAGCGGAAGCAGATGTTTCGCCATTAGACGATCAGAAGGGCGTGAACACAGAAAAAGTGGATCAATTCATTAATAATCTTCATGAAGAGGTCGGTTCCGACTTAGTCAACTTCTGGGTCTGGAAGCTCTTAGGTGAGAAAGCCGGCGAGAACTACGGGCTAGTTCACCGCTATGATGACCTCGGTATCTTGAAAGAGGCGATCCTTCGCACAGCGCAATCTTTGACTGAGAAGATCATGAAAGAGGAGGCCGCCGAGCTAGACCAAGAAGCTGTCTACGCAAAGCTTTTTGAAATCATTGGAGGGCCTGAACTTGAAAATCCGATGGTTTGGATGAAAGAGAACGCTTGCTATTATCCTCAAGAACTTCATCATGCAATTCAAGAATTGAAGTTTCCAGGACGGGAATTTCAAGTTTTTGACGACCTCGATGAGTTCCAACTTGGTTCTGCTTTTAATCCAAATGGCATATTACTGGATTGCTTGCAGCCTCTTCGCTTTTCTATGCCGACTCAAAAACATGAGTATACGAAAATTTTGGATGAGCTGGCTGAGACATCATCGGTTTATCCTGATCTGAAAGATCGAATCGAAGGGATGATTGATGAGCTTTCTAACAAGGGGCTTGCAGACACGATCAACTTTGAGATCTGGAATAGGTGCGGTCGGAAGCCTGGCGAGAATTGGGGCGTCGTCCACCGTTATGACGATCTTTCTGTGCTCAAGGAAGCTTTGATGGTTGCAGTCAGACGCGATGTGCACGAAAATTTTGTGGCCAAACACTTTGCCGATGAAGACGATCGCGATGCGTTTTATGCCCAAATCACCGGCATCTCATTTGGCGCTTTCGAAGTTCCATCGCACATTGATCCCGTAGCTTTTGGAAAGGAGAACATCGTATTCCATCTGCACCGAACAGGCGAGGCTTTGGAAGCTGTGAAGATTAGGATTGAGCAAAGAAGGGAGCAAAAGGCACGCGAGAGCGACAACGCAATGGGCCAAATAATCCAAGCTGCCATAGCAAAGAACCCAGCAGCTAAAAGCCTTGCAGACATGCTTGATTACATTGATCGAGCGACGGATGCTTTTGCATTATCCGGGTCTGTCGAAAAGTGCAAAGCCCAGATCAAAGCTAAAATCGAAGGATCGGATTTTGCAGCAGATCTCCGCAATCAAATCTTCATTGGCATTTGGAAAGTAAATGAAGAGCCTTCAGGCGACTCAAATTATGGCCTCAACCACTATTTGGATAACTTGGAAGTTTTATCCCAGGTCTTGTTGAATATCTTGGTCGAAATTGGAGTTAACGGGGAGCAATAAGTCCTGTTTTGATCTATAGTCTGAATCAAAACCCTGCCGATGGCCTCGGCGGGGTTTTTGTTTTTTTGCTTGCAAGGATCGAAGACAAACTTAAATTATCCAACGCCAAAACCTGCTGATGACCTCGGCAGGTTTTTTTC
>JAFEGF010000049.1 GCA_018240225.1 Verrucomicrobiota bacterium | reverse complement strand
TTTTCTGAAAAAGTCCAAAAAATCGACAGAAACTAAATTCGTTAACAGTCTCTAAGAGACGTTCTCTAAGCCTGGAACCTAAAAAGATTAATGGATCAATTCGACGCGCACTCTACGTCCAAACCGAGCTCCAACTGTCATTGCTATGGTCCGCAATGACTTAATTGTTCTTCCCTGCCGTCCAACAACCTTGGCGACATCATCTGAAGAGACCCGGATTTCCACTACAGTGCCTTGTTGTCCATCAAACACTTGAACATCAACAAATTCAGGTTGGTCGACCAAATTTTTAATCAAGTAAGCGATAAAATCTTTCATAGTTCACTATATTCTATGTTAGTGAAAGGATTTGACAACCCCTTCAATCGTTTGGAAATATTTTAGAATCCATCTCAACAAAGAGGTTCTAAAGAGTCTCTCCACATGCAAAACCTGCATAGGAAAGACCTGCATTGCTGGCAAAACAATTTATCATTGTTAAAGAATTTGAGTCTAAGGTTATTTATACACAAACAACCTGAAAAATCAGTGCGTGAACTGGAAATGACCATTTTGAGAAATCTTCTGGAAAACGGGGCCAGGAAACCCTGGCCCGTTGTACAAGCTGCGATTAGCTCGAAAGAGCAGCTTCACCCATTGCCACGATCTCAAGCGCTTGGCGGAAAATACTTCCATCAGCAGCTAGGTCGATATGATGAGCAATATCAGCACGGTCATCGGTCTCAGGAGCCATCTGAACTTCATTGCGGATAATGCGGCCAGCCCAGTCGTCATCTCCATCGCAACGGTCGTATGGCTGAGGAGAGGAAGGGTCGATCTGCTGTCCAGCTAGTGCCCACATGCTATACTTGATCTTCAGCTGCGTTTCAGCCGGAAGAGCGTCAAATCCATTCTGGATGTCTAGACGGACAGCGCCTGCTGTTCCCGCTAAGGTCTTGAGAGCTTCGACTTCTGCTGAGCCGCGTCTCTCTTCTTGCATCGCACCGATCACAGCATCCATAGCGCGGCGGAAGAGGCTTTGAGCTGCGGCGAGGTCAATAAACTGTGCAATATCTGCACGATCGCCTGCCTCGTCTCCTTGGCGCACCTGGTTCTGGATGACGCGTCCAGCCCAATCCCAATTTGTATGGTCTGCTGGCAAGGCATTCTCTTGCGATGCCAGTTGCCACATTGTCAACTTTACAACTTCTCGCATATCAGGAGAAAGCGCAGCAAAATCCCTAACGATCTGATCTCTTGCAACACCTTGCTCAGCAGCAGCAGAGTTCAGCCTTTCTAAGGAAGCCAGCTTCTGATCAACTCCCCAAATCCACCGTTTTACCGTCCTGAGCATGTTCGATGCAAACCGATTGAATCCGGAGATCATAGCATTAAAGCAACCGCAGCAACGGGAACCTTCATCATCAGCAGAGCTGTTGACAGAAGCCCGGGAAAGCGAAGAGCGGGCAGAACCAATTCCATTCAAATCCGCAGCAGGGCCCGCATTGAGCGCTGGAGCGGCATCTTGGATTCCATCTTGAGGAGAAACAGAGCGGATAGACATAAAATTAATACCTAAGGTTAGTTTGATATTTTTCGAAAAGCAGAATGCCATCAAACTAAAAATAAACTCAATTAAATAACAAACTTTGAACTTAAATCAAAATTACCATTCATATTTTTAATTTTATTTTCACTCAAACCTCTAATACAAAACAAAATGCACATTAATTGCAGACTAGAACTAAAATTAATAATTTAATCAAATATAATTATAAATATAATGAAGTTGAGGAGAAATCCGGGGAGAATCCACCACATCAATTCTACGAATTTGGAGAACCCCCTTGAAATGGAATCTATTCAATTGGTTTTGAGGCAGTTGTAAAACCACCTCTTTATGCACTTTGAACTTTTGAAATTGGCTTTCTTGTTTAGGAGTATCAGCAATGGGAACACCTCTTGGAAAAGACTTTGAAGCACCGATCTCTCCGTGGACAGATCGTGAAAGCCCCTCGATAAAAGCATCTTCAAAACCTAACGGTCAGCTGCTGTTCGACCAGGTCTCTGATTTTTATGCCTGGTACATGTCTTGGGACATTACCCCTAGCGACCATGCCAAGACCTTTGAACTACTCTCTCGGATCATGAGGATCGCCCAAGTCTCCAAAGACGGCGGACTGTTCCTGACGTACGATGAAGAAGAAAAGGCTCTAAAATCATTGAGTTCCTTGAGAGAAGACCTCTTCGATGGATTCTGCCGCCAGCATGAGATCGGCCCAAACCTTCTCAAGATCATCCAGATCCTGGTTACTTCGAACCCTAAGGCCCGCCTGGTAGCCCGTACCAATGAGCTTGAATACATGCTCTGCGTCTACTGCCCTCCCGAGCGAAATGAAAAAGAAAAGGCGCGCTACCAGCTCCTATTGGACCAAATTCTGAAGAAAGTGACTCCCGGCCTGCTCGATACCCATGCCCACGCTGTATCGCAAGGACTCGCAAAGATCATCGAAAACGTCAATGCCATCGAAAACGTCCATGAAGAGATCCTCAAAGCCACCAAGCATTGGCTGTGAATACACTCCGAAGGTACGGTGTACCTTCGGAGTGAGGAACAGGTGAAGTGCCCTTGGGCACGAACTGGTCTTCGCTATTAGGCACGAACCGGGCAGTGAGGAGCAGGTGAAGTGCCCTTGGGCACAAACGGAGCAAAGAAAAGCAGCTAATCAGACTATCAATGACTTAAGTCAATACTTTTGCATGCCTTTGGCCAGAAGGCGAACCGACACGGCGCTAGCCGTATCCGCTCAGAGGCTTTAGGCATGCTTTTTTTTCAGAAATGTTGGCACTGAAGGTTTTGCTACTACCCTTCTACGTTCCAGCAACTTTTTTCCAATCAAGTTAAGAAGGTTCTTTTTACAGAGGCATTGCCTCCTGTCCCATTATGACTTGAATTAATCGCGCCATCGAAATTAAGCTGCGATGAAAGCTGCTCGCATATTTCTGCTAAAGCAGACGATCTTCCCCCAAGGAATTCAAACGATCAGGAGTTGCCTATGAAACACCTCTTAAATAGCATTTCTCTCGGCAAACTATACAGCGCTATCCTTGCTGGAATTTTGCTCACCTCTCCTACTCTGAACGGCTCCCCCTTCATCTACGTGGCCAATAACGGCTCGAACAACGTCTCTGTCATCGATACCGCTAACAATGCTGTCATTGCCATGGTAAGCGTCGGAGATGGCCCTGGATCAGTTGCGCTCAGTCCTGACGAGAGCATGGTTTATGTCGGAAATGAAGGCTCGAATAGCGTCTCTGTCATCGATACACAAACGAATACCGTCACAGCTACAATCGGCGTGGGAAGAAGACCCCAGCAAATTGCATTTACTCCGAATGGGGACAGAGCCTATGTCGTTAATTTAACGTCCCGCAACGTCTCGGTCATCGATACCGCAACCAATGCAGTCATAGCGCTTCCCAATGTTGGAATCGGCCCCGAGCACCTGCTGATCTCACCTGATGGAAGCAAGGTCTATGTGCTAAATTCCACCTCTCGAGACATCTCGCTCATTGATACAGCAACCAATACTGTGACGGCCACCATTGCTGTGGGGAGCTACCCGCGATCCATGGCATTCACTCCAGATGCAAGCAAGATCTACGTTGTTAACCAAGGTTCCAACAATGTCTCGGTCATCGACACAGCAACCAATAAGGTTGCTGCCACTTGCGATGTTGGCGAACAGCCGACCGATCTTGGGATAACTCAAGATGGAAGCAAGGTCTATGTCTCTAATTCCGTTTCTAATAATATTTCTGTTATCGATACAGCTCTCAATCAAGTTATTGCCACCATTCCGGTTGGCACCCTTCCCGAATGCATAGCGATCTCCCCTGACGGGACCATGGCCTACACGGCAAACTACGATTCCAAGGACGCCTCAGTCATCGATACAGCAACCCAGACGGTCATTGCTACGATCAATATTGGATATAAGCCTTTTGTCCTTTCATTCGCTCCAAACGGAAAAAAGGCCTACGTCCTTAGCGAAGATTCTAATTTCCTTTCCATCATCGACACTTCTTCTAATTTGGTCGCACAGAGCATAGAAGCCGGAAACGCTCCGGAATCTCTGGCAATCTCTCAAATCACGGGCAGCTTGCTCTTTGTATCAAGCCATGAAATGTATAGTGTTTCGGTCATTGATACGGCAACCAATCGCATTTCAGCGACGATTCAAACCGATCAATTTCCCGATTACTTCATCTTTACCCCTGACGGCGGGACAGTCTTCATAGAATCGAGTCTTTACGAAGTTCTCGCAGTCGATACGGCCAGCTATGCAACAAAGGCAACTATCCCTGTCAATATTGTCGATATGCCCTGCGCCATCACACCCGATGGAAATAAGATCTACCTTTCAAACGACGTCAACGGCACCATTACTGTCATCGATACAGCTTCATGTGGTATCATTTCTTCTTTTGATGTTGGAGCTCCCGTCCGTTCCATGGCATTCACTCCAGATGGAAAAAAAGGGTACGCTGCAATTTATGGATCAGATTCTGTTGCTGTGCTGGATCCTTCAACTGACCGGGTGACCGCAATGATCCCTGTCGGCAGCCGTCCCTATTGGATAGCAGTTTCTCCTGATGGCAATAAGGCCTATGTCGCAAACTCTGTAACGAACAACGTTTCCGTTATTAACACAACAACCGATTCCGTTTCCGCGACGATCGATACCGGAACCACCCCATATTGCCTTGGGTTTTCTCCTAATGGATCCATCGTCTATGTCGCCAATGATAATGACAACAACGTTGCTGTCATCGATACGGCAACCGATACAGTGCTGACAAGAATCGAAGTTGGCTATTCCCCGCAATATTTGATATTTGCTCCGGATGGAAGCAAGGCCTATGTCACCAATTCTGATTCCAACAGCGTCTCGGTTATCGATACAAAGACCCATACTGTTGCTGCCACCATCGGCGTTGACGACTACCCCTGGTACTGCGTCCTAACCCCTGATAGCAAAAAGCTATATGTCGCCAATGTGAATGCCGGTACTATCTCAGTTATTGAGACAAGAACAAATCAGCTAATTGCGACTATTGAAACGGTCCCCTCCCCTTGGTACCTTGCCTTCGCTCCAACTCGTTCAACGTCAGCGATCAAAATGTTTTCAAAAGCAAGAAAGACAACTCATGTCCTTAAAGATCCAAAAAGGCGCAATAAGCAAGATGCGATTATGGCGCCTTCTTCTGATCGTCGATGAAGGCCAGGTTGGGGATCCGGAAATCGATGATGGTCTCCTTTTGACGGATGGTCCCATGATCTTCCGAAGACGGCTTAATGCCCGCGCGTTGGTTTTCGATCAACTGCGGACGGAGCTTTAGGTAGTTTCCCAACTCCGCAGCGTAGTTTTTTGTGCTCAAGCGGAGGATTTTAGGAAAAAGGTATTGGACCTCTTTCCCGTTGTTGTTAATCGGAATAAGGTCTTCGGCTATCAGGATGATTTCCCGTGTTCCGTAGCTTTCTGAAAAGGCTTTGGACACATCGATCCTTTTGACGGTGAAAAGCTCTTGGACCTGTGGTTCATTGAGCAGGTTCAGGAGATTCAGCGCAAGCTCGGCATACTTTCCTGCAAGAGGCCGGTTCCATTCGGCTACAGGCTTGTCCGATTCGTCGGCCTGCGCTCCAAAGGCTCCCAGCCCAATGTAGATCTCTGGAAGGTTTTTAGGAGAAAAAAACGGGCGGAAAGGAAAAAGGCACCCCGCTTTGTCAATGGCGACATTTTCATAGTCGCCTGCCCAGGCAACAGGCTGGCGGATGGTGTAATCGACATAAAGGGTGCTTGGGCCAAGCAGCTTGACCTGGGCGTCTGCAATGAGAGGGCAGGCGCGCAGCTTCTTTTCCGCTGCTTTAAGATCAAAACTAGCGGCAAGAGGAGGAAAATCAGCAGAGATCCCAAGCAGCTCGGCAAGGTATTCTGTTTTCAAGGCCTCCCTTTGCGGCCCAGTTTGGACCATCGTCTGGATCACTTGAGGAGCTTTCCCGTGGGATTGAGATCTGTTCTTCACAAAATGCTTAATGCACAGATGGGAAGTGCCTGAAACGAGCAAAGCAGACCCGACAATCCAAGCCAATGCATGGACAAGGGGGATGTGTTTGGACTTAGGGCTGCGCTGTTTCATGTCTTAGCTGCAATTAACGGGATCACTTCTGAGCTTAACTTTGTGATGTCTCCCGCTCCGAGAGTAAGAAGGACATCCTGGGAATTAAGAAAAGAGGCCAAATAATCGGCCAATTTCTTCCGGGGAACATAATACAGCTCAGTCGGTACAGTTTCTTGGATTTTGGCAAACAACGCATCCGTCGTCACCCCTTCGATCGGCTTTTCCCCTGCTGCATAGATATCGGTCAAGACCACGACATCGGCATGATCGAACGCTGTGCCGAATTCCGCCATACAATCGCGCGTCCTTGTGTAGCGGTGGGGTTGGAATACAGCAATGAGCCGGTGCTTGCCAACCGCATGCTTGACAGCCCTCAATGTAGCGTAGATTTCAGTGGGGTGGTGCGCATAGTCGTCATAGAAGGCGATTCCATTGGCCTCCCCTTTCTTTTCGACGCGTCGGCTGATCCCTTTGAACGATTTGAATGCTGCTCTAAGCTTAGCTTCAGGGATGTTCAAGCATAGCCCAAGTCCAAAGACTGCTGCCGAGTTCAAGACATTGTGCCCGCCGATGAGAGGTATTTCGATATCGCTGTAGACCTTCTCTTTGAACGAGATATCGAAAACGATCTTCCAGCCAGTCTGCCTGAAACTGTCGATGACCAGATCATTGCGCTCATCAAATCCGTAGCTCATCCCTTTAAGGTTCAAAGACCTTAATTTTTCGTCATCCCCTCCCCACAAAAAATGCTCAGAGGATACAACCGAATCGGCAAACTGCTTAAAGCCTGCTAAGATCGCCTCTTCGTCCTTCCAGAAGTCCAAGTGGTCGTTATCAACATTTGTCATGATGGCGCCAAAGGGACGGTATTTCAAAAACGATCCATCGCTCTCATCAGCCTCTGCGACAAAATAGGGGCCGGTGCCATGGCCGCCGTTGTTGCCGAGGTTAGATACGATCCCTCCGACCGCATAAGATGGTTTGAGCCCCGCTTCGATGAGGACATGGGCAAGCAAGGACGACGTAGTCGTTTTTCCATGCGTTCCTGTAACGAGAAGGGGGGCGTACCCTTCCATCAACTCTTTGAGAAGTTCTGCTCGATGGATAAAGGGAACCTGCTTTTCATGAGCAGCTTGCACCTCAGGATTTTCCTTGTTAACCGCTGTGCTGTAGATCACGACATTAGGATCTTTGAGATTGTTGTGCGAATGCCCTATGGAAATATCAGCCCCTTCCATCTGGAGCTGTTCCGTCAGCGCGGAGGAGGACTGGTCGCTTCCTGAGACTTGACAGCCCCTTTGCAGAAGGATCCGGGCTAGCGCGCTCATGCCAATCCCTCCGATGCCGATAAAGTGGTATTTTTTTTCCATAGCGCTCATTTGAGATGCAATGTCTCGCAGATCAGTGTGCATAGTTGTTTCTTGTCCTGGCTGGATTTAAAGGTGTTAATCGATTCTCTCATCTGCCGCAAGGTTGACTGGGCAGGATCTAAAAAGCGGTAGATTTCCATCGCTAGGACCTGTTTAGTAAGCCCTTTTTCCGGAAGGTGGATACCCCCTTTGACCTCGCGATGGAAAAAGTGGGCATTCTTCGCTTGATGGTCGTCGGCTGCAAAGGGGAATGGGATGAGGATGGAAGGAACTTCATAAGCGATCAGCTCGGAAATCGTTGCGGCTCCTGCCCTGCAAATGGCAAAACTTGCAGCTTGGTAGGCTGCCGGCATGTTGGTCTCAAAGGCTTTGACGCACGCTTTAATGCTCAAAGAGGCATAGGCATTTTTAAAGGTGTCGACCGTCTCAGGTTTGCCAGTGATGTGGATGACTTGGAAATGATGGTCGTGCGGCTTCAGCAGCTCGATGCTTTTCAAGACCTGCTCGTTCATTGCTAAAGCGCCTTGGGAACCTCCAAAAATAAGAAGGATGGGATACCTGGGGTCCAAACCATAATACCCTGCCGCCGCCTCAATGGAAAGCAGATGGGGGGGGTGGCGCACTGGCATGGCCACTTCAACGACCTTACCATTAAGATGGTCTTGGGCTTTGGGAAAAACAACGGCCGTGTAATCAGCAGATGCGGAAAAAAGGCGGTTGACCTTGCCTGGAAAAGCATTCGATTCAAAAAGAGCGACCTTTTTTTTCTGTAGGCGTGCTGCGCACAGAATCGGAAAAGAGTGGAAGCTGCCAAATCCAACGACCAGATCGGGCGCCTCTTTTTTTAAGAGGCTAAAGCTGTGCTTGACCCCTTTGACCAATTGGAAGACCGACTTGAAGATCAAGAGGACATTGCGGCGGAATACCGTTCCGCTTGGGATATCTTGATAGGCGTACTTTTCCCGGTCAAAATAGCGGTTGCCGGCCAACCCTGCTCCCATAAAGACAATTTCGACGCCTTTTTTTTGGAGCTCTTCGGCCAAAGCCTGCGCTGGAAAGAGATGGCCGCCTGTACCGCCTGCTGCGATCACAACTTTTTTCCGTTTTTTGCTCATCGGGACCTCGCCGCTTTATTTTCTTGGACAGATTGCCATCCGATATTGAGAAGGATGCAGACTGCCATCATATTGGCAAGAAGCGAAGATCCTCCATGGCTGAAAAAGGGAAGGTTTGTTCCTTTGCTCGGAAGCAGTCCCGAGACGACGCCTAAATTCAAAAAGGCCTGAAAGCAGATGAGGAATGTAAAAATGCTTGCGACGTAAAATCCCTCGATATCCTTGGCGCATGTAGCGATGTGGAACCCGCAAAATCCGATCAGCATGTACAGAAAGATCAAGCACACCATTCCGACAAAACCGCATTCTTCGGCAAAGATCGCCGCAATATAGTCGCTTCTAGCTTCGGGCAGGTACTCAAGCTTTTGCAAGCTCTCTCCAATCCCTTTTCCCCATAGCTTCCCAGACCCTGCTGCGATTTTAGCTTGATGGGGCTGATGCCCCTTGCCTTTGAGGTCGTATTCGGGATCCATGTAGACCTTAAGCCTGTCTGAGACGTGCTTCATCTGCGAGGCCACAACGCCGCCAGAGAGGCAAAGGATCAGAAGCGGCAGCGCCCAATAGACCCATTTGAGCCGGGTAATGACAAATAAGACCACAAGGGTGGCCATGATGATCGCCACCGTTCCATTGTCAGGTTCGATCAAGATCAATGCGGTCGGGACCGCAATTTTCACAAGCACTTGGAGAAACGACTTAAGGTCGAGTTTTCCCGAAGCGGCCGTGAGCACCTGGATGTAGAAGAGAGGGATTAAAAACTTAACGAACTCAGATGGCTGGAAGGAGTTGCCAAAAAGATTGATCCACCGATGGGCGCCGTTGATCTGCTGTCCGATCCCTGGAAGAAAGACAAGGATCAGCAAAAGGGTCGCTCCAATCATCAGCGACCCGCTCATTTTGATGAGGTTTTGATAACCGATGAACCAGAGCCCTATTGCACCCACTCCGCCCACTGCAGCATAAAGAAGCTGCTTGATCAGCGCCTGGTGCGTGCTTTTGTCCAAAAAGCGGTCGAGCACTTCCGCTGATGTGGTATTGAAGATCATGATCAATCCCACAGCAAACAATAAGGCGACGGCAAGGAGGAGGATAAGCGAAGATCGCTGCATAAGCATTAGCTCTTTTAAGTAAGCCCGTTTAAATATTTATAATGACCTTCAAGTTCTTTTTGCGATCTTTTGGATCGGCCTCTTCACCCATGTATTACACACTGTCTTCGTCGTCCGCTGCAAAATATCATCGAAAATCTCCTTGAATTTCATGATAAATATTTAAGCGGACTTACTTAGTTAATGCGCAGTTGGTCTCCCGGTTTTAGCTTGCGGGCTTTTTCTTGGTCGAGATTGTTGAGCTTTAACAAGTCTTCGACTTTCATATGGTTCTTAACGGCGATCGTCCATGGGTTGTCCCCATTTTTTACCGTGTAGTATTTAGGAGAATCTGTTCCACTTGGCGATACGGAAGGCGCTGGCGCCTTTGCAATGGATGTTGCTTGCGAAGACTTCACTGGAAGCTTTAAGTTCTGCCCAATGCGCAAGTTAGCATTGGAAAGCTTGTTCAACTTCATGATCTCATCGACGGAGCAATGGTGGTGCCTTGCGATCTTTTCCAGGACATCCCCTTTCTTCACCTTGTAATCGGTCGTGCTCGACGCTGCTGTAGGCGCTGCTTGCACAGAAGCTGGGACAACAGAAGCAGCTGTTGTCTGCGTGGAAATTTCTGGCAATGTGATCGCCCGCAAGTCGTCAGCAAAGTTCTGGGGCGCTTGAACAGCCGTTTCCACTGGCTGCGTCAAAGCAGGTTGAACGGCAGATACCACGGATGGCGTTGGATTGGCATACTGCTTCAAAACTTGATCGACCTCGTCTCCGTGAGCCGCCACAGCCTCTTTATTGGGAGATTGTTCGAGCAAAGGCTCAATTCGGACTGGCGCGCTGGCAGCATATTCCTGCTCTTGAGTATCTGATTTAAGGGCGCTTGCAAACAAAACAATCAGCAGGCCAGCATTGACTAGGACTGCTGCAATAATCGTATCCCTGCGTGTCATATCATCCTCCTCTCCTTAATGATAACACCGTACGCTGAAACTCTTCTCCCCGATGGGCGTAATCGCGGAACATATCAAAACTGGAGCACCCCGGCGAAAGAAGAACATGATCTCCTTGGACTGCATGGACAGCCGATGCTTTTACAGCAGCCAAAAGAGAATCCACAATTTCCATTTCAAAAAATGGATTTAATTCCTGAAAAATTTTTGGAGCTGCCTGTCCGATGGCGATAATCCTTTTAACCTTGCCGCTAAACACTTCTTTCCAAGCAAGGTAGGAAGCTCCCTTGTCCACTCCTCCCGCAATCAAGATCACAGGTCCCTTCATCGTCTGGACCGCTCGGATAACAGCGTCGATATTCGTCCCTTTGCTGTCATCAAAAAAATGAACGCCATCGATGGTTGCGACAAATTCAATCCGATGGTGAGGCTTTGTAAACGTGCTTAAACCTTTGCGGAACTGCTGGGCAGTGATCTTAAATGGTTTGCAAAGGGCCCATGCCGCCATCGCATTTTCAATGTCATGCTCTCCTAATTCTCTATACTCCGGCGGTAATATCTCTTCAATCCTTTCACTTGCAGTATATACACATCTCAATTCATTTTTAGGATTTTTGCCTTCCCTGACATCCCCACCCTTCGTCTCGGCTGCATCGGCCATATCGCCTTCGGATATGGCCTGTTTCGCCGAGTCAAAATCTGGGGCGCCAGCTTTGGCAAAATTTCCTAAAAATGAATCACGGTGTGTATAGATGATATATCCAGGTTTTAAAAGATGGGCAAATTGGCAGGCGACCTGCTTGCTGACGAAAAACGGAGAACCTGGATTGAGCAGATCTTGCAGCCTGCATTTGGCCTTAGCGTATTCCTCCATCGAACTGTACCTGTCGAGATGATCGGGAGTGATGTTCAAGATAGCCGCTGCATCAAATACAGGCGTCGTCATCGTTTCCAGCTGATAGGAGCTTAACTCTGCGACAATCACAGAGCCAGGGTCAGGATTCAACGCGTAAACGGAAAGGGGGCTTCCGATATTGCCAAGCGCTTTTGCTTTAACGCCTGATGCATTCAAGATATGCTCGACAAGAAGGGTAACGGTCGTCTTGCCGTTCGTCCCCGTGATTGCAACGGCTGGCTGGGACAAGTTCCGGAAACTCAGCTCTGCTTCTCCGACGATTTCAATCTGATGCAATAACGCCGCTTGATACAAAGGATGCATAGGAGAAATGCCGGGAGAAACGATAAAAAGGTTGATCTGGGCCCATTCGATTGCCTCTGGATCGGACTGAAGGAGCATCCCTCGAGAGATGAGGTCTTTAAACTGTTCAGGCACCGCTTTGTCGTCAGCGCCAATGACTTGATACCCTTGGGCAAGGAGAAGCTCGACCGCCGCTCTGCCGCTTACTCCCAATCCCAAAACAAGTGCGCGCTGCATCGTCTTTCCCCTATTGAAATTTCAAAGACGCAATGCCGATGATTGCCAGCACTAAACTGATTATCCAGAAACGGAGGACGACCTTCGTCTCCGGCCACCCTTTGTACTCAAAGTGGTGGTGGAGAGGAGCGCATAAGAACACCCGTTTTTTATTGCGAAGCTTGTAACTTCCGACCTGCATGATCACCGAAACGGCCTCTGCAACAAAAATCCCGCCGATCAATGCTAGGAGAACTTCCCGCCGGAGTAAAATCGCACTGACGCCAATGATGCCGCCCAAGGCAAGCGAACCTGTATCTCCCATGAACACTTGGGCCGGATAACCGTTGTACCACAAAAAGCCAAGGCATGCGCCGATCAGAGCAAAGAGATAGATCGCGATCTCGCCGCTCCCCTCGATGTAAAGGATATTCAAGTAGCGGGCCATCTCAATATTGTTCGAAAAAAAAGCAACCAGTCCAAGGACTGCAGAGACCATCACCAGGCATCCTGATGCCAGACCGTCGAGGCCGTCCGTTAAGTTCACAGCATTGGAAGATCCAGTAACAACAAATATCGTAAAAAGGATGCCGAAAATGATGGCAGCCCCTTTGAGGATCGCGATAGGATCTTTATAAAATGGGATGAAAAACCGGCTCATGTACTGATCTGTTGTCAATGTGGTTCCGACGATATCGATTTTACCATCCGCTTTTTTGACCAGCATCACCTGTTCCTTGGCAGCCGGAGGCTCGAACCAAGTTCCTATCTGCAGCGACTTAGAAACAGCAGGGCAATACAAATAGAGAGCGATCAATGTCCCAAGAAGAATTTGGAGGAGGAACTTTTTCTTGGCGCTGACCCCCTTGGAATTTTTTAAACGCATCTTCAAGTAGTCGTCCCAGCCGCCGAGAAGCCCTAGCCACACCGTCGTTACAAACAAGATCAAAGTAAAGGAACTTTTCAAGTCCATCCATAGGATCATTGAGAACAGCATTGAACAGAGGATCAGGATTCCTCCCATCGTCGGAGTATCCTTTTTCTTCTGATGAAGCTCAGCTAATAATGGACAGTCTTCAACACGGATCGACTGGCCTGTCTTCAGTTCATAAAGGCGTTTGATGAAACGGGGTCCAAGAAAAATAGTGAGGAGCAGGGAGGTGAGCGCAGCAAGCATCATCCGAGTCGATGAATAAACAAAAACGGAGGGAATTTTCACCCCAAATGAGGTCGTTAGAAATTGGTAGATCAGCAATATCACGGCTATCTAATCGTTAAAGATGATGAAGCGATGCGCGGGTACCACCGCACACAAATGAGCCAATTGCAAAACTCGGATGCTCGGAAAAATCGATGATTTTGAGTCAGTTTGCCAGCTGCACAAGCAGCCAAAGCCCTTTTTCGAGGACATACTCCAAGCGAGTAGGACTCGGAAAAAGGGTGGCAAAATGGCACAAAAGGGCGATTTTGCAGGGCATCCAAGTTTTGCAATAGGCTCAAAAGTAATGTAGCACGCAGGTCAAAATTGCAAAACAAAAAACGCTAATGATTAAGGATCAAACATTTTCCAATACTTTCCAAAGCTGGTGGGAGTTAGATCCTTTCAATAAGACGACATCGCCTGGCTTTGCCAGATTAAAAACGCGTGCACGCACATCGGATAACGAGTTCATCCACTCGACAGATTTGTTCCGTTCATTGAAATAATCGATCATCGGTTTGCATTCACTGCCCAAACAGATCAGATGGTCGACAACATCGACTGCCGTCTCCGCAACTTGCCGGTGCGAGGTCTCGCAAAATTTTCCCAGCTCGCGCATCGAGCCCAGAACGGCAATTGTTTTCCCGCCAGCCCTTGGCGTCGGCAAATTGCGCAAAGCAGCTTTCATCGATGTTGCGTTAGCGTTGTAAGAATCGTTGAGGAAGGTAATGCCGCCGACATCGACTTGCTCGAACCGATTCTTATAGACTTTCAACTTTTGCGCTTGAGAAATAATCGAGTCCCACCCCATTCCCATTTTTCTGCAGACAACCGCTGCACCAAGAAAATTTTCACAAAGGTG
>JAFEGF010000048.1 GCA_018240225.1 Verrucomicrobiota bacterium | reverse complement strand
TTAAGCGAGGCGATCGATCACGTGCAAGAACATAGTTCTGGGCACAGCGATGGGATTTTGACCCGGAATCAGGAGAATGCAGAACAGTTTGTAAGAGCGGTCGATTCGGCAGCAGTCTATGTCAATGCTTCAACACGGTTTACAGATGGAGGGCAGTTTGGCCTAGGCGCTGAGGTTGCTATCAGCACGCAAAAGTTTCATGCAAGGGGTCCGATGGGATTAAAGGAGCTGACGTCGTACAAATGGGTCGTAAGAGGAGATTATCAGGTTAGAAGTTAAAATTAATGGGAACTTAAGGTTATTGACCTTAGGTTCCCATTGATGTTAGGGAATGTGCTTGAAGCGCAATGCCGACCAGGTTTCGTCTATTGAACAAATTGCGATGCCTTCTAGCGCATATTGTTTTAAAAAACTGGCAATGATATCCCGATTGATCCCCAAATGGGGAGATGCTTTGGGATACGACACCCATAAGGCGATCGAATTTTTAAGCGAAGAACGGTTTGCATTGATAAAATCTTGCAGATCTTGTTTAGAGGTAATGAAGAGCTGAATGATGTCCGCTTCTTTGATTGGAGCGCTGCCTTGGACATCTAGGTAGCCTTGGGGAGGATTAAGGACAAGGACTTGCTTCCCTTCTTTGATCCCAAGCTTTTCTTTGACGGTTTTCATTGGACAAGCTCCATCAAACAGATGGGAATCGAGGTAATGAAGCCTCGATTCCCAATAATATGCTTAGTTTTACTTACGTTTGCGTTCATTCTCGCTCAAGAACCGTTTTCTTAAGCGGATGAAGTGGGGAGTGACTTCGACAAGCTCATCGTCTTGGATGAAGTCGATCGCTTGTTCAAGAGTGAAGGTGCGCGCAGGAACGAGGATGATGTTCTCATCGCTGCCCGATGCGCGGATGTTCGTGAGCTGCTTGCCGCGGGTCACGTTGACAACGAGATCGTTGTCGCGGTTATTTTCCCCGACGACCATCCCTTCATAGACCTCGTCTCCAGGAGAAACGAATAGGGTGCCGCGTTCTTGGATCCCGAAGCAGGCGTAGCCTGTCGTTTTTCCAGCGCCGTTGGAGATGAGGGCGCCGTGTACGCGTCCTGGGATTTCTCCTTTCCATGGCCCATAGCTGTCAAAGATCGACGTCAAGATTCCAAGTCCGCGGGTGATCGTTAGGAAGTCGTTGCGGTAGCCCATTAGTCCGCGAGTTGGGATGAAGAACTCGATCGTCGTGATGTTGTGCTCATTGGTATTTAAGGAGCGCATTTCACCTTTGCGGCGTGAGAGTTCTTCAATGATCGTTCCCGAGTACTCTTGGGGAACTTCGATGTGGGCAATTTCGTAAGGTTCGTGGGTCTCGCCTTCGACTTGCTTAAGGATAACTTGAGGTTTGGAGATCGTAAACTCGTAGTCTTCGCGCCGCATCGCTTCCATTAAGACCGCCAAGTGGAGCTCGCCGCGTCCGCAAACGCGGATCGCATCGTCTCGAGACGACTCTTCAATTTTTAACGAAATGTTGGCTTTTCTCTCTTGGAGCAAGCGGTCGCGGATCTTGTTCATCGTGACATGCTTGCCGTCTTTCCCAACGAATGGGCCGTTGTTGACCATCATTTCGATCGAAAGGGTCGGCTCGGCCAATGTAATTGGAGGAAGCTGGACGACATGTTGGGGGTCGCAGAGGGTGTCGCCGATTGAAATTTCAGGGATCCCTGAAATGCTGACAATGTCGCCGACTCCCGCTTCTTCGAGCTCGACTTTCTTGAGGCCGTGGTAGCCTTCGATCCTCTGCACGCGGTGCTGGGTCGGATGGCCGTTTTTGTCGACCTTGGTGATCGTTTGCCCTTTTTTAACATGGCCTTCCAAAATCCGGCCGCAGGCTTGCCTGCCGACAAAGTCGTCATAGCTTAAAGTCGTCGCTTGCATCAGGAAGGGGAGGTCGAGGTTTCCTGGCGGAGCGGGGACAGCTTTGAGGATCAGTTCGAAGAGGGGTCGCATATTGACGCGCGGGTCTTTGAGGTCTGTTACAGCAAAGCCTCCGAGGCCGGAAGCGTAGCAGATCGGGAAGTCGAGCTGTTCATCGTTGGCCCCGAGTTCAACGAAGAGGTCGAAGGTCAGGTTTAGGGCGCGGTCAGGGTCTGCGTGGGGACGATCGACCTTGTTGAGGACGACGATCGGTTTCAAACCGATTTTTAACGCTTGGGAAAGGACGAACCGGGTCTGCGGCATCGGACCTTCTTGGGCGTCGACGAGAAGGAGGACGCAGTTGACAAGCCCGAGGACCCGTTCAACTTCTCCTGAGAAGTCGGCATGGCCTGGGGTGTCGATAATATTAATTTTAAAGTCTTCGAAATAGATGCTGGTGTGCTTGGCAAAGATCGTGATCCCGCGCTCTTTTTCCTGATCGTAGCTGTCCATGACCCGTTCTGGTATCTTCTCGTTGTCGCGGAAGACGTTGGATTGTTTGAGAAGGCTGTCAAGCATGGTGGTCTTGCCATGGTCGATGTGGGCGATGATCGCGATATTACGGATTTTTTCTGGTTTGAACATAGATAAACTTTATTTATGGATTGGTGCTTGAATTCTAGTAAAATGCAGATTTAATTGCTATCACCAAATTGGTGGAGAGGCGGTGCATTTGCGTTTGAAAAATAAGGCTAATACAGGGTATGATTGGCGCCAAGACTCGGGCTGAGGTGGATCATGCAAATCGTCACAGAAGAGGTCCAAAAAGTTGATGAGCTGCACCATGCGGCAGGCAACTTAATGGACTCAAAAACATCGCAGCTGCACGATATTTTACAAGAAAAACTTGAACAGGCGTTCCATAAACAGACATCGACTGTCGTTATCCATGACCTAGCAAAAATCGCTTCGGAACATTCTCCTGTCGACTTAGCCTACGCTGCATTCAGGCTCCCTTCCCATGCTAGACCCTTTTTATATGAGAATTTGTTCGACATTGAGGGCAAGATCGAGTTCATGGTCAATACGGACAGCAATACCCGGGTCGCTGTGCTGCGCCATATCGACGATGGGGAAGTCAAGATGCTCTTTGAGCATATGCCTCCAGACGAAGCGGTCGAGGTCTTGGAAGATATTTCAGAGCGGAGGTTCCGCCGGATCGTCGACATGCTCGAGACAAAAAAGGCGCAGAGGATCCGCGAGATCAAAAAGCATCATCGGAACACTGCAGGCCGTTTGATGACCAATGAATTTTTTGCTTTTTCCATGGACGTCACCATCGGCGAGGCTGCCGCCCACATCCGCGACAATCCCGGGATCGATCTGACCCGCAAGATCTTTGTCTTGAACCAGGAAGGTGAGCTGCTGGGCTATGTGCCTGCCAGGAACCTGATCGTTAATCCGTCCCATCTGCCTTTGCGTCAAGTCATGCGTTCGATCTTGCATAAGGTGGCGCCTGAGACATCGCGCGAAGAGGTGGTTGATATTGTTGAGCGCTACAAGATCCCGGCGCTGACCGTCGTCGATGAAAAGAACCACTTGCTCGGCGTGATCACCTACGAAGATGTCCTCGACGCTGTCGAAGATATTGCCGATGAGACGATTGCAAACATGGCGGGTACCGCGGAAAAAGTCAGCGTGCCAGAGCCTTTGTTCAAACGATTTTTGTCCCGGGCCCCGTGGCTTGTCGTTACGCTTTGCGCCGGTTTGATCAACGTTGGTGTGATCTCCTCATTCCAATCCTACGTTGGCGGCGTGCTGACCTTTGTCCTGTTCTTTGTTCCACTTATCACAGGAATGTCGGGCAATATCGGTATCCAATGCAGTACGGTGCTTGTCCGAAGCATGGCAACAGGGCTATTATCATTAGGTAATAAAGGGGAGGCTGTCGTCAAGGAGCTGCTGCTTGGACTGACGACGGGCTCGATATTCGGGGTGCTTTGCGGCATTGTTGTGTATGCGCTCGACTTTGTCGGCGTATCTGGAGCGGAAGTCAGTCCGATCGCTGTCGGGCTGATCGTTGGGATCGGGCTGATGGGCGCTTGTTTGGCAGGAACGGTGCTTGGTGTCTTCTCTCCGTTGTTTTTTGCACGGATCGGCGTGGATCCCGCTGTTGCTGCAGGTCCGATTATTACGGCCTTTAACGACTTTTTATCGATGTCGATTTATTTCCTGATCGCCATGGGTTTAAGCGCCCTGCTTTTTTAGCGTATGAGTCAGTTGCAAAACTGCTTTGCCCAGAAAAATCGATGATTTTGGGGCCAGTTACAAGTGGCTGCAAAGCTGCCACGCTTCATACGACGAGGTCGGCCCCAATTGGGCCGGCCAAGAAGAATGAGTGGAAATGACTTCAAAAGGGCGATTTTACTGGGCAAATGAGTTTTGCAACTGGCTCACTTTTCTATTGCTATAATGGGGGGGCTAAAATATAGTCCTGGTTTGGGGTAATTTCTCCGGTTTTTATGAGCTATGGCTAAGAAAAACTCAGACTATCGCGTGCCATTCGGTTATGACGGCACCGAGTCCACGAATCGCGATATGAAGTCATTGTTGCCGCGCCTTCTTGGGCAGATCGGCGAAATGCATAAGGAAAGGCCCGATTTGATTTTAGCGTCGTGGCCAGAGATCGTCGGCAGCAAACTTGCGCCGATGACAAGAGCTGTCTCTTTTGTAGAGGGAATCTTGTACGTCAAGGTCAACAACTCGACCTTGTACAGCTTGCTCTCTCAGCATGAAAGAGGACGTTTGGTCAAATGTTTGCGGGAGAGGTTTCCCGCTGTTGAGATTAAAAATATTGTATTCCGTTTGGGCTAAGTCCAACGACAGAATGTAACGGAAAATGAAAGAGATTTTAAGGTATGACGACGATGACAAATGAAAAAGAATATGATGCCAGTTCGATCACCGTCTTGGAAGGTCTTCAAGCGGTGCGGGAACGTCCGGGTATGTACATAGGCGATACTCAAGTCAACGGCCTTCATCAACTGGTCTATGAGGTGGTCGACAACAGCGTGGACGAGGCGTTAGCCGGCCACTGCAAAGAGATCACGATCACGCTCTACAAAGACCATTCGGTCAGCGTCGAAGACGATGGACGGGGGATCCCGATCGGCAAGCATGAAAAAGAGTCGGTCAAGCAAGGGCGCGATGTCACAGCTCTTGAAGTCGTCATGACCATTTTGCACGCAGGCGGCAAGTTCGACAAGAGCACCTATAAGGTCTCTGGAGGTCTTCACGGAGTAGGGGTCTCTTGCGTCAACGCCCTTTCGAAAAAACTGGTTGTCGAAGTCTCTCAAAACGGCAGCGTCCATGAGATGACCTTCTCAAAAGGCAAGCCCACATCCACATTAAAGGTGACCGGCCAAACACAAAAGCATGGAACGAAAGTCTCTTTCTGGCCCGATGATTCGATCTTCACAGTTACCGTTTACGATTACGATATCCTCCTGAAGCGGTTCCGCGAACTCGCGTTCTTGAACCGGGGGCTGAAGATCAACTTCCGCGACGAGAGGGAAACAGCCCCTGTTGAGATCTCTTTCTGTTATGAAGGGGGCGTGAAGTCGTTTGTCGAGTACCTTAATGAGAACAAGACACCTCTCTTTCCAAAACCGATCTATATCCATGGAATGAAAGAGGGTGTCGACGGGCCGATCGATTTCGAAGTGGCGATGCAATGGAACGACACCTACACAGAAAACACCTATTCCTACGTCAACAACATTGCAACACGCCAAGGCGGCACGCATGTCACCGGGTTCATCACAGCGCTGACCCGGGTCCTCAACCAGTATATCAAGGGCCATAACCTCCTTAAGAGCGATAAGATCGGGGTGCAAGGCGACGATATGCGGGAGGGGATGACGGCGGTCATTTCGGTCAAAGTGCCCAATCCCCAGTTTGAAGGACAGACCAAGCAGCGCCTCGGCAACAGCGATGTCGCATCGATCGTCCAGCAGATCGTCGGCGAAGAGCTGATGACCTTCCTCCAAGAAAACCCTGTCATTTCTCGGATGATCGTCGAAAAGGCGATCTTGGCCGCGCAAGCGCGCGAAGCGGCGCGCAAAGCACGTGAGCTCACCTTGAGGAAAACAGCGCTTGACAGCGCGCGCCTCCCTGGAAAGCTCACCGACTGCCAAGAAAAAGATCCTGCCTTGTGCGAGATCTACATCGTCGAGGGAGATTCTGCGGGCGGTTCTGCTAAGACAGGACGGGACAGAAGGTTCCAAGCTGTCTTGCCAATCCGCGGTAAGATCTTGAACGTCGAAAAAGCGCGCCTTGAAAAAATCTTGCAGAACCAGGAAGTCGGCGCAATGATCGCTGCATTTGGCTGCGGGATCGGACAGGACAACTTCAACCTCGAAAAGCTCCGCTACCACAAAATCATCATCATGACGGACGCCGACGTCGACGGATCCCACATCCGCACGCTGCTCCTCACCTTCTTCTACCGCCATATGCCGGCGCTGATCGAGAACAATTTCATTTACATCGCAAGGCCTCCATTGTACCGCGCGACGCGCAAGAAGGTCAGCCGCTACATCCACTCGGAAAAAGAGATGGACGAGTACTTGCTCAAACTGGGCACTAGCGATGTCCACTTGCGGCTTGTCGGAAGGACAGACCCGCTCTCCAAAGAGCAAGTCGATGAGATGATCGAAGCTGTGCGCGAAGTTGAGACCTTCATCGTTTCGGTCGAAAGAAAAGGGATCCCGTTCCGCGAGTTCATCGCTTCCAAAGATGAACAAGGGCGTCTTCCCCGTTTTCAGCTGAAACTGGCTGATGAGAGTCGGTTCATTTATTCGGAAGATGAGTTTGCCCAAGTGAAAAAACAGGACGAGGAAGTGCAGCGGCAAAAGCATGCTGAAACACTGGCCTCTATTCCTGAAGCGGAACAGACGGAAGAGATGAAGGCCTTCAGGCCCAAGTCGATCCCGTTTGTCGAACTGTATGAAAAACAAGCACTCGACCAATTGAAAAACCGGTTGGCGGCATTCAATTTTGCCATCGACCAATACGTCATTGCCGACGGCAAGCTCTTCGATATCATCGACGAGGAACAAAGAGAGACGCCTGTACACACCTTGAAAGAGGGGATAGAGGTCCTGCGCAATAATGGCCGAAAAGGGATCGAGATCCAACGGTACAAGGGTCTTGGAGAGATGAACGCCGACCAGCTGTGGGAAACGACCATGGACCCAGCTAAACGCACCCTTCTCAAGGTGACATTGCCAGACGCGATCGCAGCAGACCACATGTTCACCATGTTAATGGGCGAAGATGTGCCGCCGCGCAGAGCCTTCATCGAGCAGCATGCTCTATCAGTTAAGAACTTGGATATTTAAGAGAACCGCATATGTCTTATACAAAAGATGAAATCGTCGTCCCACGCAACGTCGAAGAAGAGGTCAAGGAAAGCTATCTCCGCTATTCGATGTCCGTGATCATTTCCCGCGCCCTTCCCGATGTGCGCGACGGCCTTAAGCCTTCCCAGCGCCGCATCCTCTACGCGATGCGCCAGCTTAATTTGAGCCCGGGAGGAAAACACCGTAAGTGCGCCAAAATTTCAGGCGATACATCAGGCGACTACCATCCGCACGGCGAAACAGTGATCTACCCCACGCTTGTCCGCATGGCGCAAGATTGGGCGATGCGCTACCGCCTAGTCGATGGGCAAGGTAACTTCGGATCGGTCGACGGAGACCCCCCAGCTGCGATGCGTTATACGGAAGCCCGCCTGACGCACGCCTCTGTCGCTTTGATGGAAGACATGGAGAAGGACACGGTCGACCTCATTCCCAACTACGATGAGACGAAAACGGAACCGACTGTTTTCCCTGCGAAGTTTCCTAACTTGCTTTGCAACGGCTCGTCAGGGATCGCTGTCGGTATGGCGACCAATATCCCGCCTCATAATTTAGGCGAGCTTATTTCTGCGACAACTCTGCTGATCGATGATCCAGCAACGACGATCGAACAGATCATGCAAGTGATGCCAGCTCCCGACTTCCCAACAGGCGGAGTGATCTGCGGCTACCGCGGCGTCAAAGAAGCGTTCTATACAGGCCGGGGCAAGATCATCTTGCGCGGCGTGATCCGCGTTGAAGATCAGGAAGATGGGGACAGGCAGCGCCTTGTCATCGATGAGATCCCTTATAACATCAGCAAAGCCGACCTGATCCAAAAGATCGCGAACCTCGTCAATGAGAAGACAATTCCAGGCGTTTCCGATATCCGCGACGAATCAGACAAAGATGGAATGCGGATCGTCCTCGAGCTGAAACGGGGCGAGATCCCCGATGTTTCGATCAACCAGCTCTACCGCTACACCGACATGCAGGTGACCTTCGGATCGAACATGCTTGCGCTCGACAAGGGGCTTCCCCGCGTAATGAACGTCAAGCAGATGATCTTAGCGTGGATCGATCACCGGATCGATGTGATCCGTAGGCGCACCCGCTTCGAGCTTGCAAAAGCTGAGGCGCGCGCCCATATTTTAGAAGGGTATTTAAAGGCGCTAGACCATCTGGACGCTGTCGTCAAGCTGATCCGAGCCAGCGAGAGCCGCGATGCTGCCAAAGCCCAATTGATGGCGACCTACCACTTCACAGAGCGGCAAGCAAACGCAGTCCTCGATTTGCGCCTCTACCAGCTCACAGGCTTGGAAAGGGAAAAGATCGAATCGGAGTACCAAGAGCTCCTTGCTAAGATCGCCCACTACCGTGCAGTTTTAGCAAGCGAATCGTTGGTGCGCGGCATCATTAAAGACGAGTTGAACGACCTCAAGAGGCATCATGCTTCCGACCGGAAGACCAAGATCATCGCTGCGGAAGGGGAGTTCAATATCGAAGACCTGATTCCAGATCTTCCTGTCATCATCACGATTTCAGAAGACGACTACATCAAGCGGATGCCTATCGATACATTCCGCGAACAGCGCCGCGGCGGACATGGTGTGATCGGGCTCGAGATGAAGAAAGAGACCGATGTGTTGAAGGACATTTATGTCGCCTCGACCCACGACTATCTGCTCATCTTCACGAACTTTGGCCGTTGCTACTGGCTCAAAGCTTGGGAGATCCCGGAAGCTGGCCGCAGGTCTAAAGGAAAACCTCTAATCAATCTCCTCGAAGACATCCAGCCGTCCGAGAAGATTGCGACTGTACTCCGCGTCAAAGGTTTTGAAGATCCTGCATTCATCCTCCTTGCCACACGCCAAGGCGTTGTCAAGAAGACTGATCTGAATGCCTTCAGCTCACCGCGCCGCAAAGGGGTCTACGCGATCAATATCGACGAGGGAGACGAGGTGATTGCAGCTCGCTTGACTCGCGAGACCGACCAAGTGATGCTCTTTACGAAAAACGGTATGGCCGTTCGCTTTGACCAAGCGCAGGTTCGTCCTGTCGGCAGAGTTGCCCGCGGCGTCCGTGGAGCAAGTTTGCGCAGTCCAGAAGATGCTGTCGTCTCATGCGAAGTCGTCCAACCGAGCCACACCATCCTTGTCGTCTGCGAACATGGATATGGAAAACGCTCCGATGTCGAAGAGTTCCGCCAGACAAACCGCGGAGGCGTCGGCGTCCGTTCCATCATCACTTCGGAACGCAATGGCCTTGTTGTCGGAGCCCTCTCCGTAACGGACAAGGACAGCGTCGTCATGATGTCCAATGTCGGCCAGACCCTGCGCATCAGCATGCAGGATGTGCGCGTCATGGGCAGATCGACCCAAGGCGTACGCCTTGTAAACCTTCCGGAAAAAGATGTCCTGGTTGGCATTACCCGCATTGAACATGTGGAAACGGACAACAATGAGCAGAAGAGCGAGCCTTCAGCGGAAGGCGCTGCTGAGCCTGTTGCAGAAGCTGTCGAATCGGAACAAGAAGATGTGACTCCGGAAGAGTGATCCCATGCCGAAAAGCAGGAAGCGCAAAGGTATCCTGATCACATTCGAAGGCGGCGAAGGAGCGGGCAAGACCACATTGATCGAAAAGGTCTATGCCCACCTTCAATCTTTGCAGCTTTCTGTCCTCAAGACACGGGCCCCAGGCGGGACCGTCATTGGCAAGGCGATCCGCTCCCTTTTGCTCGATCATCAGGAGCATACCCTCTCTAAAAGGGCCGAGCTCCTCCTTTTTTTGTCCGACCGAGCCCAGCATGTCGATGAGCTGATCCTTCCTGCCCTCAAGCGTAAAGAGATCGTCCTCTGCGACCGTTTTAACGACTCAACGGTAGCCTACCAGAGCGGCGCGCGAGGTTTTGAAGAAGCGTGGGTGCGCAAGCTCTGCGCCTTTGCCTGTTCCGAGGTCAAGCCCGATCTGACCCTTTACCTGGATCTCGATCCTAAGATAGGTTTTCAGAGAGTCAAAAAAGCGGGATTAAGCAAAGACCGGATCGAATCGGAAACGCTTAAATTCCATCAGATGATCCGCAAAGCGTTCCACAAGATCGCTAAAAAAGAACCCAAACGGTTCCAGATCCTCGATGCCAGGCAATCACCCGAAGACGTATTCCAACAAGCGATAGAGAAGATCGATGCCCTTTTGCACACTGCTCGGAAATGAGATGGCTAAGGCCGCCCTTCAGCGGATGGCCGGCCAGAAGACCGTACCCAACACCCTCCTTTTTGCCGGCCCTGATGGCGTTGGTAAAAGCCGGTTTGCCCTCGCTTTGGCAGCCCATTTGATGGGGGAAGCCCACCAATCGAAGATCCTATCTGGAAACCACCCCGACGTTCATATCTACTTGCCTGAAGGAAAAGGTTCTTTGCACCCGATCGAATCGATGCGCAAACTGATCGATGAAGTGGGAATGCCTCCTTTTGAAGCTCCCATCAAAGTCTTTATTATCCACGATGCGCACCAGATGCTTCCCGCAAGCAGCAATGCGCTCCTTAAAACCTTTGAAGAGCCCAACCTCGACAGCTACATCATCTTGCTCTCGGATAAACCGGAGCTCCTCCTTCCAACGATCGTCTCCCGCTGCCGCCGCATCCCGTTCTTCCCGATCGCCGACGCCTTAATTTCCGAATACCTTGTCCAGCAGCAGCAAAAAACGTCTACAGAAGCTGAAAGGATCTCCCTATTGTCTCATGGTTCGCTAGGTAAAGCTTTACAGCTGACGACCGACTTGAAGAGCCAGAAAAGAGAGGTCCTGATCGAGCTGCTTAACTGCGATATCCAAAGGGAATATCCCCGTTTCCTCAAGCTATGCGCTCAGCTTGAAGAAACGCTCCAATCGGAATCTGAAGATAAAGAGGAAAGCGAAGAAGGGGGATCATCGCATAAACAAGTGGAATCGCTTTTTGAAGAGATTTTAGCTTGGTACCGAGACTTGCACTTGATTCGGGAAGGGGTGCATTCCGCCTCGCTCTACTACCGAGACCATGAAGAGGAGCTTAAACTAAGCGCCCACGGGAAGATTCCATCCATGGAGCAGATGTTCGAGCAGATTGAAACCTGCCAACTTGCGCTGCAACGTCATTCCAAACTCCGCGTTGTCCTGGAAAACTTGTTTCTAAAAGTCTGTGTTTAAGCTTATTTCTATGTACTGGAACTTTTTACTCGGACAGGTTTTTCAATCTAAATGCCAGCCTTCAGCTCCATCAGTATAAATATCTAACTCTTCGACTTGAGTAAAGCCTCTAACAATAATCTCTTCACAGTCTTCTATCGCTGCTAAGCCGGAGATATGGGCAGGTGAAACTGGAGCAATTGCTCGAGATGGAGAAGTGGAAAACGGACTGTTTGTTATGAGGTCGGGATAGCCAAGGTGGAAATGCATCTTTTCAATCTGTTTCCAAAGGTACTGATTTCCTTCCTGCCCGTATTTTTCCAGATAGGTTGCTCTTTTGATATCAGAGGGGTGAAAATAGTATTCAGATGTAGAGTACTTTTGCATTGTATGCATGCAGCTGATTCCAGCTTCTGCACGACCTAAAAAATAGGCAGCCGTTATATCTGCTCGCTTTTCAAATTTTCGGCTAAGGATCCCTACGCTTTCATAACTTCTATCTCCGCCATTAGCGTAGTGTTTTGCCGTTGTTTTGTGATCGCCATTAGCAATGTGTGCCAGTTCATGGAACAGCATAAAGGACTTAATGTTGATGCCCGAGTCTTCCTGTAAGAGGAATTCGGAGAAAGCCATCATTTGCTTGGTATTAGGATTGAGCTGATATACCTTTTCAACTAAAGCATAGATCTCATTCTGAGTTTGAAGATCTGTCCAATTCACCAAAAACAGCAAGGGGATGTGCAGTTGAAAATTGTCGGAGCTCGATTTAGGATATAACACATAAGGCAAGCCTAAGGAGTCTATGTCCCAGCAAAAATCCATAGACCCGATCGTTTCTGCGGGGATTCCCATGGATGCTGCATTAGCACGAACTTGATCCATGAGTTCAAGTGATCGGCTTATTAATTCTGATTGCAGCGCTGGGTTCGCATCAATAAAATGCTGAAGTTCAAGCGCCTTCTTAGGGTCTAATGGTTTTGGAGGAGCTTCAAGCGTGCATAAATCTCTGCAAACTAGGCTTTCGGCATGCTGGTCTTCGCTTTGTCTTACTGAACGTTCAAATAGAACTAGTAGCAATGAGGGATCCATTGGATCGAGTTGGGAAGAGGGGTCAAGCATTGCCGAAACAACTAAGGGAGGGGTGTAAGGGATTAGTGATTTTGCAGGTGATGATGAAGATGCCATTATTTACCTTTTTAATTAAAGTTAATTTATATAATTTATTATAACATATAATTTTATTTAAAATCAATGTAATTGTTTGTTGAAAAAATGGATTTTAGTGTATGATGTTAAATGCAATATATTTATTCGATGATTAGCTCCATTTTTGTTGTTTTTGTTATGACAAAGGGGGAAAATGAAATGATCGAGGGGTATCTACAGGTTAAAACACTATGACAACTAGTTCTGTTTCAAGTGCATATGTCGATAGCTTTCTTTCCGTAGCTTCTAGGGCAGTTCATGCAGACTTCAGTTATCCATCCGACCTTCAAAAGGTTATCGATGTGCTCCTTTCTGAAGATGAAACCAAACAGCTTCTTGATGATGCTCTTAAAATGACATTTTCTGTGCGAGAACGGCTGCAGGTCATTTTTTCAAGCGCTTTGGCTAGTTGCGAGATGGCTAACTTCTCTTTTGCAAGCAATACGCTTTCACTGAACGAGTGCTTAAGAGGGCGTCCAGTTGAGAATATTCTTCCTTATGTCATTTTCGAGCTGCAGAATGCAAAACAACGAACACAGTATCTAGAAATAGAAAGCGGGATGACAGGAGGAGAAATCGATAACTATGTCGAGAGCATTGAACGATGTGAGTATCAGAGCGGTTTGGCGACCCATTACTTAGTGCAGAATTTGATTCAAACAAAAGTCCTTCCATCCGATGCGCCCCTTGCACGTATTTTTTCCAATTTTAGAGACTACTACTTATTTCATCAGGTATGCGGCCATTCGCAAATGATTGCGGAGCGATACGCTGCAGCTCAAATGACCTCTTCATCGAGCTACCGCGGAACATGGAAGCATCTTCCTTCATCAGAACAAATCCCTATTCTAAAGCAAGTGCTTTGCTTAAAGTTGTTAAAATGCGTTGGCTCGCTTGAGGAAAAAAAGAGAGCTGATGAGCAACTTAAGAAGTTCATTGCAGGGGTTAAAGAGATCATGGATAGAAACCCAGGCGCAAGCGAACCTGTCAGACTATTTGAGAACGTCTTTTTTGCACTTGAAGATTCCTCTTTGGGTGATACTGCGCTTGTAAACTATGAGGAAGTTGCAAAACTCATTTGCCCAGAAATATCCCCCTGTTGAGGATAAGACGCCATATAAGTTCTACACAGCATCATTTGTAATCTAATTTTATGATTTTCTTAAGCAATTTAAAATCAATGATTTGCGGTTTTTGTTTCAAATTGATTCAAATATAGTTTTGTTATATCGACAATTAAATCAGGATGTTTGCTATAATAGTAATTTAGAGCGGATTTATATTTTGTTAGTTTTGATTCTTTAATTCTGGAGGTAGTTATGTCTGTAAAAAAAGTTCCTCATACAGGAAGCCAACAGCAAGAAGCTCCAAGAGTCCTCGGCCAGACCAGGTCGAAAATAGAAGGAATCAAGTCTTCTTTGCAAGAACGTATCTTCGACACCATAAGTGATTTGTCCAAGTCTTTCCAATCTTCTAAGATGGATAAGTCTAGCGGGTTGAAAGAGCGTTCTGGATTAGCAGCCTTTACGGCAAATCAAGAGAGTAAAAGCACGTCATGTTTTGTTAAGCATGTTCGATAGCTTATTACCTCTAAATAATTAAACTTTCCGTAATCTAAGGCTGTTTAAGCTGTGGTTTAATGGGCATTGGGTTGAAGGATTTTTTCAGCCCAATGCATTGTTTTAAGAATGTAGGCGTCCGGATCAAACGGCGCC
>JAFEGF010000047.1 GCA_018240225.1 Verrucomicrobiota bacterium | reverse complement strand
TCAAAATCTTCGATTTTACGCCTCCTTCTAAAAATCGCTAAAAGGTAAGCGGCTTGGCTTAAACAGGCATGCAAAACTTAAGCGCTCGGCAAAACCTGTTCCCGCTGGATCTTTAGAAGAATGGATAAATTCTTCTAAAGATTCCCTATTCTTAATTTTTTTGGCATAAATTTTAAGATTTGAGTTACTCTTTCCAACGCGAAACCGACTAACGGAAGGAGACACCTATGTCGCGTTCATATTTACAATTGCCTTTGATCGTACTGGCCGCTTTAGGATTGCACAGCACCCTTTCTGCAGAAGCCCATCAAACCTTATTTTCATCGGAGTCAGTCTGCGCTGGACACCCCGATAAAATGTGCGACCAGATCAGCGACGCTATTTTGGATGAGATCCTGCGCCAAGACCCGAAAGCAAAAACCGGGATTGAGACCGTCGTCGGCGATGATTGCATCGCTCTCTACGGTGAAGTGAATACGACCGCAATTGTTGATTTCGAAGCGATTGTCCGCAAAACGATCCAACAGATCGGCTATACCAATCCCGCTTGGGGATTTTCCGACCGGTCTCCCTTTCAAAACCATTTGCACCAGCAATCGCCAGATATCGCCATTGGCGTCAAAGATGACGAAGGCGCAGGAGACCAGGGGATGATGTTCGGCTATGCTTGCACAGATACGCAAGAGCTAATGCCGATGCCGATCACCTTGTCCCATGCGTTGACGCGTCGGCTTGACCAAGTCCGCAAAGAGGGGATTGTTCCTTTCATCAGGCCGGATGGCAAGTCGCAAGTGACCGTCGCCTATGAAAATGGAAAGCCTGTCCGGGTTGAAAAGGTGGTGATCGCCATCTCTCATTCAGAAAATGTCGATCATGCGACTTTGTCTAGGTTGATCATCAAAAGGGTCATTACCCCTGTCCTCGATGCCTATGGAATGAAGGTTCCTCCCACAAAAGATATCATTATCAACGGCACAGGGATTTGGCATATTCCGGGGCCGCAATCTGATGCGGGTTTGACCGGACGCAAGATTGTCGTCGACACCTACGGAGGTTATGCTCGGGTCGGCGGCGGAGCGTTTTCCGGCAAAGATCCCAGCAAGGTCGACCGCTCCGGCGCCTATGCAGCCCGCTACATTGCAAAGAATATTGTGGCAGCAGGTTTTGCTGAGCGCTGCGAAGTAGGACTTGCTTACGTGATCGGCCAGCCGCGGCCTGTTATGGTCCAAATTGAAACGTTTGGAACGGCTAAGAGCCAAATGGTCGTCGAAGCGTTTGCAGCGAGCTTGATCGATACCTCGGTGAAGAAGATCATTGAAACGCTCGATCTGCGCCGCCCCATCTACAAGGCGACAGCTGCTTACGGGCATTTTGGCAGGGAAGGTTTCCCATGGGAAACTGTCCAAACCGAGCTGATTGAAAATTGGAAGCGGGAGAACGCAGAGCTTCTCGAAGCAGAAGAGCTTCAGCAAAATTAAAAAGAAGGAATTTTAACCGCAGAGCTCGGAACGGAGCTCTGTGGTTTATGAAAAAGTTGTCAGCTGCAAGCGTTGAAGCTGACGGCCATTGCGCACACATTATCGTTGTCCTTGATCGCCGCTTGGACAAGGTGTTCCAAAGTCTCTTTGGTTGGAGTCCCATTCCGCGCTTCCGTTTCGAAGATCGCGGCCACAACTGGCGGGGATGCTTTGACCCCATCGCTATGCAGGACTAAAAGATCTCCCGACTGCAGAGTCTGTCTAAAAATTTCCGGGGAGTGCTTTTTCCATTTGTCAAACGGGGCATCTCCGATTGATCTTGACATGTCGAGGTGGTGCTTATCGGGAATCCCTAAAACAAGATGATGGTTATTGTCCTTATCCTTTCCAAGGCTGGTCATGACCATTTTTTCTCCGTGGGCAAGTTCTTTTTCAGTGAGCCCTTTTCCATCATTGACCTTGACATTTCTTTTCAAGAGTTCAACGGCATATTTATTGGGCGAATAGGGCGCAGCTTCGTTTGGAGAAGCGTCATAGAGATAGAGGGGCTTTTGCTCGATGCTCATCGGTATCGCTTCGCCATGCCGATCCAAGAACGCTGATGAGTCTCCAACATTTGCCGTCCAGATTTCGTTGGAATCTGTGAGTTTGAAACCGAAGACTGCAGTTGTTCCTCCTAGGAGCTGCCGATGCATGCATCCTTGGTGCGTCTGGTTGACAGCTTCCCGCAATGCAAAGAAAATGTCCTCTTCATTCGGCATTTTGTTTTCCAAACGCATTTCGAGCTGCATTTGCAAAAATCGGACGAGGCTGCTGACAACAAACCCAACTGTTTGCGATCCTCCATGGCCGTCGAACACGCCAAATAGATCAGCTGTGCATGTTTTTCCATTCGCTTGAAATTGCAGGGAAACTGCAAGGAACCGGTCCTCCATGTAACTTCTATTTCCTTGGGCGCATGCGACATGGACGGTGGAGCTGCTCAATGTTTTTTCTTCCGAGTAGATTTGATCTTGGCCAGGGGTCTTTGCAAAAGAGAGAGGGGATGCGGAATGGGCCCTTGAAGAAGAGAATGCGGCCTTGTTCTCTGGCGTATAGGGATAATGGATAAAAGGTTCATTGCTTTTAGGCATTAGCGTTAAGGCCCTTTGATTCTGTTTCGCTATTCTAGCCGCTGTTTGTCCTTCGCTTTGCGCTAGCGCGGGATCTTCTGTCTTCACGGGCTCGCTTTGCTCTTTTGAAACAGTTTGGCTTTTTTTAGATGCTGTATTGCTGGGCTCGCATTTGGCTAAAGGTTGTGCAGGGGGAATCGGTGCTGGAGGCAATGCCGTTCCGGATAGATTTGCCATGATTTTTGCAATCTTTTCAAACCGCTCTGATACTTTCTTGTCTTGGACCTGCTGGTTGATCGTGAGCAACTTCGCTGTGATTTCTTTTAGATTGTCAAGAGAAAGCTGGTTAGAGTTGATAAGCTGGGACAATTGATTGGAGATCTCATGCAATTGGCTGCAAAGTTCTAACCCCTCTTCGGTAAAGCGGAGGTGTTTATAGGCTAAAGTCAGGTTTTCTGAATATGGAGATAGGAGCTGTCTTTTGGCGGTTAATGAAAACGTGCTCATTAATTATTCTCCCTTTTTCAGGGCATAATTGTATTTTTTTAAGCAATAATTATCAACTAATAAGAGTTTGGTTGTTTTAATTTATATAAATGTGTTCTGTTAAAATTAAGTTGTTTGTCGATTGAATTAATGAACGAGAATAGGTTCGGATGGAAAAAATTAGGATATTTGCTCCTTACGGCCAACTGTTTTCTTAATTCAGGAAAAATATTCTTTTAACCTGCTTATATTAAAATAGTTGCAGTGAGACATCCGTTAGGTCTTTACTTGAATGACTGTTCCTTCCGTTAAGTTCGCAATCTGATTTGAGTGGATGCTGAACACGGAATGGGGAGTGCCAGCAGCTGCCCAAAGGAGATCGAGCTTAAGAAGGTCTTCGTCGATGTAGGTTTCGATCCTTTGTAAGTGTCCGATTGGGGGGATCCCTCCAATGGCAAAACCGGTTGCCTTCCGTGTGAAATCAGCATCAGCTTTCAGGATAGGTTCGCCGACAGCGGCTTCGATCAGTTGTTCGTTGACACGGTTTAAGCCGCTGACGAGGACAAGGATTGGCCGATGGGTGTTTTTTGTCTGAAAAATGAGAGATTTCAGAATCTGTGCGGCATCGCATCCGATGGCCGCTGCAGCATCGGCTGCAGTTCGAGTACTGGCAGGGAATTCGATGACTTTAGTATCGATCCCTCTTTGGCTCAAGAGTTCTTGGATCGTTTGTGCATTTTTGGTTAATTGCATCGCTATATCTCTTTAATGTAGTTGTAGATGCTGGCGCGGGAAATCTTTAATTTTTTGGCGATGAAGGGAACTGCGCTCCTGTAGTTGAAAATTCCCTTTTGGAAGAGGTGCTGGACGATCTGCTTTTTATGTTCCCGGTCCAAAAAGTTCAGTTTTAGGCGCTTATCATCAAGATAGCTTTGGATCAGGGCTGCGGCCTGCTCTTCGCATTGTCCGCCGTATATTTCAACGGGGTTCCTAGCCTTTTCCGGGGTCTTTAAGAACCTTTCTAAGGCCTGGTGGGTATCTTGAAAGGCGCTAACGTCCACGTTGATGCAGATCAGGCCGATCGCCTTTTGTTTGGGATCGCGCAAGGTGATCGAGGTGCATTTAAGTGGGCGACCATCCCGGTTTTCTTTGTAATAGGGCTCGAAATAATCGGGAAAGTCCTTCGTTTCCACGCGGAGCTCATGCAGAGGGGAGTTATCTCCTACCTTCCTTTGAGAGAGGTTGTGGTAAATGGCGACGACCCTCCCTTTTTCGAGGTCATGGACGGCGGCTTCGGCAAAGGGATGGAATAGCTCGACAATCGCCTTAATCATCGGCTCATACTGCTTCCAAAGGGTGGTGAAATAGGATTTTGCCATAGGGTTCCTTCTTTATTGGTTTCATCTTATCATGGTTTAGACATTTTGTCAATATTTTACAAATTGACAAAATCAGGCGGGAATGCTAGAATTTTTGGAAAAAGCAGGAGGTGGTTTATGCCGAATCGTTCCAAAAGTTCTCGGCTTGCCCATATGATGGGGATTGGAGTCGATAAGATGGGCAATGCAGCCGATGCAGCGGACAGCTCTGAAATGCTCCGCTTGGAGAACCTGGACACCGATATTCCGCCTCCAAGCGTAGCGATCGATATCACCCGTTCGGGCGTAGACAAAGATGAAAATAACAGCTATTTGCCCTTTTTTGGTCTGGATGAGCTTAGAAAAGCAGCAGCAGACCGCGTTGCGCGCGTCAGCGGCGTTTCCTATGATTGGCGCAGCGAGTGCATCGTCACAGCCGGAGGGATGTCGGGGATCCTCAATTGCTTCCTTGCCCTTTTGGAGCCTGGCGACGAGGTCATTGTGACCGATCCGACCTATGCAGGCATTATCAACCGGATCTATCTGGCAGGGGGCGTTCCCGTCTATGTCCCTTTGCTCCCGACTCAAAAAGGGTGGACATTGGACCGGGATGCTTTGAGCAAAGCGGTCACTTCGCGCACGCGCATGTTTTGCGCAAGCCCGGGAATGCCAACTGGCCATGTGTTCACGAAAGAGGAATGGGAAGCGGTGTGCCGGCTCTGCACGGACAACGACCTTTGGCTGCTCTATGATGCTGCCATGGAAAGGATCCTCTATGATCAGCGTGCGGTCATCCATCCTGCCTCTTTTCCTGAAATGAAGCAGCGGACGATCACAGTAGGCGCAGCTTCCAAAGAGCTCAGAATGATCGGCTGGCGTGTGGGCTGGGTGGTCGCGCCAAAGAGCATCATGAACGACATCGGCCTCGTCAGCATCTCCAATGTGGTCTGTCAAACGGGGATCAGCATGGCAGGTGTTGCGGCTGGGCTCAATGCGGCTGATGACGGCTTAAAAGAGGCGGTCCGCATCTGGGAAGAGCGGCGCAATATTTTGCTGGACGAGCTGCGCCCGTTCAACGTGGTCCCGCCGCATGCGGGCTGGTCGATGCTCTTCGATGCGGCAGCGCTTGGAATGACATCCCAAGAGGCCGTGGAGAAGTTGTTTGAAAAGGCAAAAGTTGCAGCGACGCCGATGATCGGCTGGGGCAAGGATGCCGGTAAATACGTGCGCCTCGTCTTTTCCAACGAACCGAAGGAGCGGCTGATCGGCATCGGTGAAAAATTTAAGCGGGCATTGCATTAGAAATTGCTTCTTAAATCCATTCGGGATTTGCGACGGTCTTTTCTGAAGTTGCATCTCCCGTATTGATCACTTCCTTAGGCTCGAACAGCAGGACATGGACCTCTTCTTTTGCGTAGGGGAGGTGTTCCACTCCTTTTGGCACGATGAAAAATTCCCCTTCGTTCAAAACGATTTCCTTGTCTCTTAATTTGATGCGGAGCTGCCCTTTGACGACTAAGAAAAATTCATCTTCGTTTGCATGGCTGTGCCAAACGAACTCTCCTTTGGCCTTGAAGATTTTCACGTAGGAGCCATTGACTTCGCCAAGAATTTTCGGCGTCCAATGGGCATCAAACAGTTTGAACTTATTCGCAATATTGACCTTGTCCATTGTTCCTCCAAAATTAAAGACTGGTTCGTATGAGATTCCGCGCACGTTTGTAGGGGGCGCAGGTGTTGACCCTGATCCATTTGCTCAGCGGCCATTCTTTGCCCGATTGCAATCTGCACCAGGGAAAGATGCCCACTTGATCGAGCCGTCCCATCTTGTGCTCGTTTTCCGTCATGGCGATCAGCTCTGAGACAATTTGAGCGAAGACGGCATTCTGCTCTTCTGGGTTTGAGTATCGGTAGGTTTGGTAAAAATGGCGGGCGATCTGGATGTAGTTCCAAGTCGTAAATCCATCGCCTGGCATTTCGGGCATTTCCTCTTTGAGTCCGGCTTGGTACCATCGGATAAGCGCTTTTCCCCATCCGATCTGATAGGCGATCAGATCGGCAACGCTGACAAGTCCTCCTGTTCCCTTGATCTTTTTTTCGCATCGGGCAGAAGTTGGGATGGAATCGACCAGATGTTTTAATTGGGTGTATTCCCGATCGATCTGTTGGCTTAAAATGGCAATGAGGCCCATGTCAGCCCTTCATTTTTTTGAGTAGAAGTTCGGTCTTCAGACGCATTTGCAGGTGGGGGACGGGATGCCAGGATGCGATGAACTTGCCAGTCGTTTCAAAGCCGGCTTTTGTGTACACGTGGATGGCCCGCGTATTGGTTGCCTCTGGATCGATCAGGACCTCTTTTTTATTAGAAAATTGGCTGAGGACAAACTCTTGGATCAATTGAACGCCAAGCCCTCTACCTAGATAGTTGAGGTCGCAGATGAACAGATCGAGAGTGATCGCATCTTTTCCTTTTTCCGAAGTGAGCAGATAGGCAAAGGGGGTTTGGCCGTCGTAGGCGATCCAATGCTTTGCCCAGGAGCTTCCTTGAAAAAACTTCTCTAAATCTTCCAATGTGTTGCGCAGCCCTTTGCCGTGAAGCCACTCGTGGATATGCTCTTGTGCGATCCATGCTTGGATCATCTGTTTTTGGCTAGCATCCGCTAGCTTGAAATGGAAGCGGAAGGGGGCTTTCATCGGTCCCATCCGAGCTCAGAATAGACGATCCCCTTTGCGATGAAGTCGAGCGCTGTCTGGTTGTAGTCGACAAGAGGGGAAGGGAGTGCAATGAGCGGGAAAAACCGCATCTCAGCGCATTTGTGGGCCTCTTTGTTTTCCAGTTTTCCATCCCAACGGCTGCATTCGAAAAAGACGTCGATATTGAATTGGTTGGTTTTCCTGTGCATTACATGGGCGACTTTTAAATCGGAAGCTGCAAGCCCGATCCCAAGCTCCTCTTGGGCTTCTCGGATCATGGCAGACGATGCAGGCTCATTGTCTTCGACCTTTCCTGCTGCAAAGCTCCACTGCCCGTCGCAATAGCCTGTGTTCTGCCTCAATTGAAGGAGGATCTGGTCTGTTTTGCGAAGGATCAGGTAAGCGTGGACGAGGGCTCCGGTTCTTTTGGAGATCGATGCAATCGGTGCGTTCATCGGAGGCCTCCCATCTTTTTTTGAAGTGGAGGATAACAGGGGGATTTGATTGGTGGCAATTTTTAAAGAAATTGTTTTACTTTGTTGGCTTCTCTGGTAATGTCTGGTGTATACCAAACCCGGTCACAAACTTGGAATTTATGCAGATGCCTTTTTCCGTTTCGCTTCCCGTTCGTCCTTGCCAGCTGACAGGAAGATGGCGTCGGACTCCACGCTTTGCTAAACGAAAAAATGCAGGGCATAAATTCCAAGTTTGTGACCGGGTTCGGTATAAAAAACCATAGTGAGGACCATGCCGTATTTATCGATTGGAAAAGAGCGCTTCTACTATGAGACCGATGGTAAAGGGCCTCCGCTTGTCTTGATTGCAGGCTATAGCTGCGATCTTAGCCTTTGGAATGGGATACGGGAGGAGCTGGCCCGAGATTTTCAATTGGTCCTTTTTGATCATCGGGGAGTGGGCAGGACGGAAGATGTTAAAGAAATGTTCACGATCGAAACGATGGCAGAGGATGTGGTCGGCATCATCGACGCATTGCGCCTCGATCGACCAGCCGTTCTGGGGCATTCAATGGGTGGGGCCGTTGTGCAAGTGCTCGCTCATCGGTTTAGGGATAAAATTGGAAAGACGATCATTGCCCAAGCGGTGATCAAGCTGACGCCTGTTGCAAAGGCTGCGCTTGTCGGCAACCTGCATTTGCTCCAGGATGGCGTTCCAAGGAAGAGGCTTGCTGAGGTGATCATCCCTTGGCTTTTCTCAGATGCGTTGGTCGATAATCCTGAGTTCTGCGAGCTGTTTATCCGGCTTCAAGAGGAAAATCCCAATCCGGCAAAGCCGGAAGGACTTGCCAAGCAATGCGCTGCATTGATGCAGTTCGACTCCACGAGCTGGTATCCACAGATCCAAACAGCGCCATTGATCTTGGCTGGAGAAGAAGACCGCATGTGCCCGCCTAAGAGCGCAGAAGAGATGGCTTCTAAAATTCCTAATGCCAAATTGCATGTGTTCCGCGGCGTAGGACACGTTTCTCCGGTCGAATGCCCTCAAGCTTTCTGCCAGGCTGTCCGTTCATTTTTGAAGGGGGATTAAAGGGATATGACAAGCGATGTGCGCATTGAAGGTCTAAAAGAGTTGCTCATCCATCATCCTCATCAAGTCTTGGGACTCCACGCGCAGGGGGAAGAGCGGAAAGTGATCCGCGTTTTCCGGCCAGGCGCATCGGTTGTCCATATTGAGGTCAAAGGGAAGATCGTCCAAGCGCATTGTATCGATCCGTTGGGGATTTTTGAGTGCGCCGTTCCCGGGGATGTTACACGCACCGACTACCGCGTCTACCACCACAGCGGCATGCTCGGCCATGACCCTTACGCATTTTCTCCGACATTCGGGGAGATGGACGGCTATCTCTTTTCCCGGGGAGTCCATTACCAGCTCTTCGATGCGATGGGAGCGAGGGTCTGCGAGCATGAAGGGGTCAAAGGGACAAAGTTCGTCGTCTGGGCGCCTGCAGCAAAAGGCGTTGCCCTTGTCGGCGACTTCAACCGCTGGGACGGCCGTGTCAATCCGATGCGCAACTTAGGCTATTGCGGAGTGTGGGAGTTATTTGTGCCAGGGATCGGCAACTCGGAGAAGTATAAGTTCGAGGTCCATACCCAAGACGGACATACCCGGCTGAAGTCCGACCCTTATGCAACCTACAACGAGCACCGCCCATCGACAGCTTCGATTGTCTTTGATGTGAACAAGTACGCTTGGAACGACCAGCAGTGGAGGCAGAGGGGTTTTCATCGGGGAGGTTCATATCCTCTTAACATCTACGAGGTCCATCTCGGATCATGGAAAAAAAGGGGCGGGCACAACTTCAACTACCGGGAACTTGCCCATGCATTGGCCAAATACTGCAAAGAGATGGCCTTCACCCATGTCGAGCTGCTGCCTGTCATGGAGCATCCTTTGGATGAGTCGTGGGGTTATCAGGTCACTGGATTTTTTGCAGCGACAAGCCGTTACGGCACTCCGGAGGATTTTCAGTATTTTGTCGACCACATGCATCAAGAAGGGATCGGCGTCATTCTCGATTGGGTGCCGGCCCACTTTCCGACCGATGAGTATTCTTTGGCGCAGTTTGATGGAAGCTATTTGTACGAGCACGCTGATCCCAAACGGGGGTTCCATCCCCATTGGAACACCTACATTTTCAATTACGGTAGGTTCGAGGTCTGCAATTTTCTGATCGCAAGCGCTCTTTTTTGGTTTGAGAAGATGCACATCGACGGCCTGCGCGTCGATGCAGTCGCTTCGATGCTTTATCTGGACTACGGCAGGTCGAAAGGGGAGTGGATCCCCAATATCTACGGCGGGCATGAGAACTTGGAGGCGATCGAGTTCATCAAGCACTTGAACTCGGTTGTCCATGACAGGTATCCGCATGCATTGATGATTGCAGAAGAGTCGACGGCGTTTACAGGAGTTTCCCATCCGTTGGAGTGGGGAGGGCTTGGATTCGATATGAAATGGAACATGGGATGGATGAACGATACCCTCCGCTATTTCCATAAAGACCCGATCTACCGCTCCTTCCATCAAAACGACCTTACCTTCGGTCTTGTCTATGCGTTTTCTGAGAGGTTCCTCCTCCCTTTTTCCCATGACGAGGTGGTCCACGGCAAGGCGAGCCTGCTCTCCAAAATGCCAGGCGATGATTGGCAGAAGTTTGCCAACATGCGCCTTCTCTATTCTTATCAATTGTGCCAGCCTGGCAAAAAACTGCTCTTCATGGGAGCGGAAATCGGACAGTGGAACGAGTGGAACTGCAAAGAGGAGCTCCCTTGGAACCTTTTACAGCATGAGAGGCATGCGCAGCTGCACCGCTGCTTCGGAGAATTGAACCACTTTTACAATGATAACCCCTCTTTGTGGGAACATGATTTCGATGGGAATGGATTTGAGTGGGTCGACTGCAGCGACAAGCAGAACTGCGTCCTCAGCTATTTGCGCAAGGCGGCGAACAGATATCTGCTCTGCGTCCACCATTTCACTCCCAGCTTCCAGCCCAAGTACTTCATCCGATTAAGAAATGTCGCCTCGATCAAAGAGGTGATGAACACCGATCGCGCGGAGTACGGCGGATCTGGAAAGCTCTCCGAACATATTGAGATCATCAAAGATTCAGAGCAAAAGGTCGTGGGCATCGAGATTGCCTTAAGCCCCCTTGCGACGATGATCTTCGAGGTCCAGTTCTATTTTTAGAGCCAATTTTCAATGGGTAGGAGAGGCTGAATCATGGCAAAAATATTAGTAGTAGGGGGCAATTCAGGTATTGGCTTGGCAACAGGTGAACTGTTCAAAATGCATCATCATGAAGTCATGAGCGTGAGTCGATCCAATCAATTTGACTATACTGATGAAATCGTTGTACGGGAGTTTTTTAAAAAACACGACTTTAATCAAATCATCATCACAGCAACGACTCCTTTGGCAATTGGTTCCTTTAAAGAAATTCAAATTAAACAGGCTAGGCTCTTTTTTGAAAAATATTGGGGAATGGTTAATGTAATTCACTATGCTGCCCAATATTCGAAACAGCTTAATGCCATCACTTTGATTTCAGGTGCTGCAGCTGATAAACGGGGTGGACCAATCACTTATCTTGCAGTTAACTGTATGGCGATTAACACACTGGCGGAAAGTCTGGCAATTGAGCTTGCTCCTATTCGGATCAATGTTGTCTCTCCGGGGGTGACGGATACGCCTCTTTATGGAGATGCTCGAGGCGAACTTGTTAATTTCGTGCAAGCAGATCCCTTAAAACGGGTTGCCACAGCAGAGGAAGTCGCTCAAGTCATTTATTTGGTGAGCAACCATCCGCATATGACGGGATCCATTGTAGCTTGTGATGGAGGAGCGCGGTTAGTTTGACAGGTTGTTTTTGTGTTAGAATTTTAGATTGAAAGATTGATTTGACCATGCTACAACTTACATTCCTTGGCACTTGAAAATCGGAGGGTACCTTGTTGAAGCTAAAGTCTTTCTTACTTTCCGCTTTCTTTATTTCAGTATCTCTTTTTGGAGATCAAGTTTTTCAAGAAAAAAACCAGAATGAAATCCGAATTGTTGTTGTGAATTCAGTGAAAGACATTGATCTAGAGAAGAGCCAAGATATTTTAGTTAGAAGTTTTATGGATGCTTATGAAGATGTGCCTCTCTCAGAATTAAGCCATGAGTTTAAATCGACTGGCGACGTACGACGTTTTTATGAGAATTACTTTAAAGAAGAGTTAGAGCATTTTAAAGAAGGGCATCTATTTTGGGTTCAAGCATTTTTAAATGACAAAATTGTTGGATGGGCCACTTTTGAATTAGAGCCTCTAGAAGCAAATGCTGCCTACATGAATCTTCTTGTTGTCGCTCCAGAGCATCAAGGTAAAGGGATTGGAAGGCATTTAACTTTTTCCATATGTTCGGAAGATCTATTTCCAGACACAAAAGCTATAAATTTGCTCATCAGAAAAATCAATTTAGAAGGTTACAATTTTTATTATAGATTGGGATTCTTTGAGTTCGATTATCATCGGGACAACTTTGTAGACACATCTCTTTTAACAGGCCTAAGATGGGAAAAGTAAGAATGTGAATATACCGATCCCTTAGTTTGTGGGTGTTGACTCTGGATCCAGCGTTCCTTATAGTTGGGAAGCTTTCACAAATACCAGCAAGCCTAATTTTCCTATGATCCGCACGACCCACACCAAAGAAGAATACCACAAGCTGATCCAAGAGATCCAAAAGCATGACAAGCATTATTACCTGCATGCAAAACCTGTCATTTCAGACTATGCTTATGATCAGCTGGTAAAACAGCTCGAAGCGATCGAAGAGGCCCATCCGGAATGGGTCTCTCCTGCTTCTCCTACTCAGCGGGTCAGCGAGATGACCTCGAAGGGCTTTAAGCAAGTGGCCCACCGCCATCCGATGCTCTCTTTGGCAAACACCTATTCAAAAGAAGAGGTTGAGGACTTTATCAAACGGGTGCATAAGCTTCTTGGAAAGACCCACGTTGATTTCTGCGCCGAGTTGAAAATGGACGGCGTGGCTGTCACGGCGATCTATGAAAAAGGGGTGTTCGTCCAAGCTTTGACGCGAGGAGACGGGAAAAAAGGGGACGACATTACGGCCAACATGAAGACCATCCGCTCGATTCCGCTTGAGCTGAGCGGTCTTAAGCTTCCTGATGTTTTGGAGGTCAGAGGAGAGGTGTTTATGCAGCATGCGGTCTTCCAAAGCCTTAATGCAGAAAAAGAGGAGGCGGGCGAAGAGCTATGGGCCAATCCGCGCAATGCGGCCGCAGGATCTTTAAAACTGTTGGACCCGCGCCTTGTCGCAAAGAGGCATTTGAGCGCAGTCTTCTATGGCTTTGGCGATGAAGAGAATGCTCCGGTCGACACGCAGCTGGAATGCCACCAATACTTGAAAAAGATCGGTCTTCCTGTCTTTGACGACCATCACAGGGCGCGCTGCCATTCTGCCGACGCGATCATGGCATTTGCCGATCAGATCGAAGAGAAGCGGCATAAGCTCCCCTTCGACATCGATGGCGCTGTTATTAAAGTCGATCAGTTGGCCTATCACGATCAGATGGGCGTGACAGGAAAAAGCCCCCGATGGGCTGTCGCTTATAAATTTGCGCCGGAACAGGGCTTGACGCGGATCGAAGAGATCACGGTTCAAGTGGGAAGGACAGGCGTATTGACGCCAGTTGCAGAGCTCGAACCTGTCTTCGTTGCCGGAAGCACGATTGCAAGGGCTACGCTCCACAACCAAGAAGAGGTGGAGAGGAAAGATATCCGCGTAGGAGATTGGGTCGTCATCGAAAAAGGGGGGGACGTGATCCCCAAAGTCGTCTCTGTCGATCATAAGAGGAGGCCCAAAGATAGCCATCCCTGGAAAATGCCCCGCCACTGCCCCTCTTGCGGAACGCCTGTCGAGCATAGCGAAGAAGAGGTTGCCGTCCGATGTCCGAATACGGAAAAATGCCCTGAGCAGCGGATGCGGCAGATCGCATTCTTTGCCAGCAAAGATGCGATGGACATCGACCACTTGGGAGAAAAAGTTGTCGAGCAGCTCTTTACCAAAGGTTTTGTCAAATCGCTCTCCGATATCTTTACGCTGACGGAAAAAGAGCTTTCGCAGCTCGATGGTTTTAAGGAAAAGTCGATCCAGAACCTCTTGACGAGCATCGACAAATCGCGCCGCGTGAGTCTCTCAAGGCTGATTTTAGCCCTCGGGATCAAGTATGTCGGAGAAGGGACCGCTGAAGTTTTAGCTGAGCACGCATCCGATATCGACACATTAGCGAAGATGAGCGTTGACGAGCTCCTCGAAATTGAAGGAGTTGGAGAGAAGATTGCCGAATCGATCGTCGATTACTTTTCCAAGCCGGCCCATCTAAAAGAGATCCATGCCCTTTTCAAACATGGCGTGAAGGCGGAAGCTCCAAAGATCGTGCGTCGCAAAGACCACCTCTTTTCCGGAAAGACATTAGTGCTGACGGGAACATTGCAAAACTATTCCCGCTCTGAGGCTACCCAGCTGATCAAAGAGAGGGGAGGCAAAGTGTCCGGCTCGGTCAGCGCAAAGACCGATTTTGTCGTTGCTGGAGATGATCCCGGCTCTAAGTTGGACAAGGCGAGGGAGCTGAAGGTCAAAGTGCTCAGCGAATACGACTTTGAAAAGGCTTTATGAATATGATCGACAGGCCCTAATATCCTGTATTTATTCTTATCGAGAATTAAGCAGCGAAGCAAGAGATGTTC